>CAVGRR010000071.1:0-7679 GCA_963631655.1 Eggerthellaceae bacterium | reverse complement strand
CTCAGGTCACTGACATATACTTTGATTTCACAGATACGTTACAGATCAACCCTCAATATCTTCTGGGATACATCTCGGATTGAACCCGACCAGTAATCGACAGCTGGGGCTATCGAGTTTCATCTTGTTTTAAGCAGACGTGTCGAAGTCACGTATTATGTCTGTAGTGGGAGGGTTGTTATTATATCCTATAACTCAATTGGACCTTCATAAAAAAGGGTCTTTCCCTTTGAAACCGCTTTTTCAATGACGGGATAATCATGGCTGATGTCAACGACACAAGAAGAATTATCGATGTTAACGAACTCCGCGTCACCGACGTGCCCATCGTAGGCGGAAAAGGTGCAAACCTCGGAGAACTCACCTCCTCCGGATTCCCGGTCCCCAACGCATTCGTGCTGACCACCGTTTCCTACGACTATTTCATCTCCACCAGCGGGATCATGGACAAGATCCTCGCACTCCTGAAAGGCATCGACCGCACCTCGGACGACAGCCTTGACGCCGCTTCCAAGCAGATCAGGGACCTTTTTGACGCCGCTGTCATCCCCAAGGACCTCCAGGCCGAGATCAAATCCAGTTACAAGATCCTCCTCGGAGGAAAGAAGGGATTCGTTGCGGTCAGATCTTCCGCCACCGCAGAGGACCTTCCCGACGCCTCCTTCGCCGGACAGCAGGAGACCTATCTCAACGTCAAGGATGAGAAGGACCTCTTCGACAAGATCAAGAAATGCTGGTCCTCGCTGTTCACCTCCAGGGCCATCTACTACAGGGAGGCACAGGGCTACTCCCACGAGGATGTCAAGCTCGCGGTCGTCGTCCAGAAGATGGTCAACTCCGAGTTCGCAGGCATCATGTTCACCGTGGACCCCCACAACGGTGCCAAGAACATCATCGTCGAAGGCGGTTACGGTCTCGGCGAGGCGATGGTCGGCGGAGAGGTCACTCCCGACCACTACGTCATCGACAAAGCCAAGATGTCCATCAGCGACAAGAAGATTTTCAAACAGACCTGGAAATACGTCCGCGGCCCCAAGGGAGGAGCCGTCAAACAGGATGTCCCCGAAGAGGCACAGGCCGTTCAGAAACTGCCCGACTCCCGCGTCCTCGAGATCGCCGAGATCGGAAGGCAGGTCGAGATCCACTACGACAAGCCCATGGACATGGAATGGTGCGTCGAGGACGGAAAAGTATACCTCGTTCAGGCAAGGCCCATCACCGCGATCGGATCCGCGGACACCACTCCCGCAGCGGATGTCGACGGCGGAGAGGTCGTCCTCACCGGTCTCGGAGCCAGCCCCGGCATGGCCACCGGAACCGTCTGCATCTACCAGGACGGAATGTCCCTCGATGTCATCAAGGACGGAGACGTCCTCGTCACCAAGATGACCATGCCCGACATGGTCCCCGCCATGAGCAGGTCCGTCGCCATCGTCACCGACGAGGGAGGAATGACCTGTCACGCGGCCATCATTTCCAGGGAGCTCGGAACCCCCTGTGTCGTCGGTACCGCAAGCGCCACCTCCACCCTCAAGAACGGAGAGGTCGTCACTGTCGACGGATCCACCGGAACCGTCTACCGCGGAGAGATCAAGAAGAAGGCGAAAGAGGAAGTTGCAACCTCCAAGGCCGCACCTGTCTTCGCAGAGCCTGTCCCCGTCACTGGAACCAAGGTCATGTGCAATATGTCCATGCCCACCAAGGCCGAAGAGGTCGCCCAGCTCCCCTGCGACGGAGTAGGTCTCCTCAGGTCCGAGTTCCTCTTCACCAACTACATCGGAGAACACCCCTGCGCGGTCATCGCAGAGGGAAGGTCCCAGGAGCTCATCGACAAGCTCGCCGACGGAATCGCAAAGGTCGCCAGGGCGTTCTACCCCAGGCCCGTCACCCTCAGGACCTCCGACTTCAAGACCAACGAGTACCGCGACATGAAGGGCGGAGCGAACTACGAGCCCACCGAGGACAACCCCATGATCGGATGGAGAGGATGTTCCAGGTACGTCTCCGAGAACTACCGCGAGGCCTTCCTCTGCGAGCTCAAGGCCATCAAGAAGGTCAGGGACGACATGGGACTCAAGAACGTCAACATCATGCTGCCGTTCGTCAGGACCATCGGCGAGGTCGAACAGATCACCGCCATGATGGCGTCCGTCGGACTCAAGCGCGGACTCGACCTCAAGCTCTACTTCATGGCAGAGGTCCCCGTCAACATCTTCATGGCCGAGGAGTTCTGCAAGTACTGCGACTGGTTCTCCATCGGATCCAACGACCTGACCCAGCTCACCATGGGCTGCGACAGGGACTCCGATATCCTCGGAAAGATGGGATACTTCGACGAGAGGAACCCCGGAGTCAAAGCAGCGATCTCCCAGCTTATCAAGGTCGCCCACAAGAACGGAAAGCACGTCAGCATCTGCGGACAGGCACCCTCCGTCTACCCCGACTTCTGCGAGTTCCTCGTGGAAGAGGGAATCGACTGCATCTCCCTCAACCCTGATACATTCATCAGGACCAAGAAGATCATCGCCTCGGCCGAACAGAGGATCCTCCTCAAGGCCGCCAGGGAAACCCTTTCCAGGAGCGAGTGAGCTCACCGCCGGGGGGTCGGTCCCCTCGGCATCTTTCTTTTGATTTCACACATCTGGGACTGTTGGATTCTTCCTTTTCAGGAACCCGTATTTCGGACCCAATCTGAGGAAATACTGTATCGTGACGAAGACGGAAATGAACTCCGTCAGAGGCACCGCGAACCAGATCGCATGGATGCCGAACAAAGTGGGAAGTGCGACGATCATAGGTGCGAGGATGATGAAACTGCTCACTCCCGAAATGACCGCAGATACCAGTCCGTTCGACAGCGAAGTGAACAATGCGGATGCGTAATCGTTCACGCCCATCAGCAGGAATGCAAGGGAATGAATACGCGTACCCTCGGTCGCCATCTGCCCCACTTCAGAAGACCCAGACACGAAGAATCCGACGATGGTTCCGGCGAAGATCTCCATCACGATGAACACCGCCAAAGCAAACGCGCACACGAACTTCATGCTGAAACGGAACAGTTCCCTTTTGTGCATATCGTCCCCGGCACCATTATGATAGGACATCACCGGTGCCACACCCGCAGAATAGCCTACTGTGACAGCCACCGCCAGGAACTCCACATAAAGAATTATACTGATCGCGGCGACACCGTCCGCACCCGCATATTTCATCATCATGAGATTGAACAGGAACGAGGTGACGGCCGCCGCAAGATTGGTGGCCATCTCGGAGACACCGTTCGTACAGGTGGGGACGATGACCTTAGCGGTTATCATGCAGTGCCTGACGAACTTGAGATGGGATTTCTTTGAACACAGGACGGAGAAGGCGATGACCACTGCCACGACAGATCCGATACCGCTTGCGAACGCGGCCCCTCCGAGTCCCCAATGGAAGATATCGATGAAGACCCAGTCAAGGAAAATGTTGAGCGATCCGTCGATCACCGAGGCGGCCAATGCCATCTGCGGCCTTCCGATCACGATCAGGAACTGCAGGGCGATGAACTGCATCATGATGAACGGGACGAACAGCACCAGGATGTTCCAGTATTCCAAGGTCATCGGGGCGAGAACCGAGTCCGCACCCAATGCATACACGAACTCATCAGCGAACACGAATCCGAGAGCTGTTATCAACAGTGCCAGAAGGAAAGATGCGAGGATTATCTGAGTAAAGGCCGAGTTCGCCTCAGCCACCTTTTTCCTTCCGAGAAGCGTCGCCACATAGGCGCTTCCTCCGGTGGCGAACATGAATCCGATGGCCCCGAAGATGTTGAACGCCGGCATGGTCAGGTTCAGTGCGGCAAAGGCATTCGATCCGATCCAATTGGAGACGAAAAGACCGTCCACCATCGAGTAAGAGGAAATGAAGACCATCATCACTATCGACGGCAGAGCGAACCGCAGGATCTTCCTGGGTCCGGTTATGGTCCCTAGTTCGCTCTCTTCGGATGACATATGCCTCCCATACCCCGATTGTTATATGTAATTGCTTATAAAATCAGAATTAAATGGTTAAATATCTTAAATCAGTTGTGACTGGAGATGGATTGCGATTCAGTCTTCTGGTCGTTTTATCGGCGCCTCACTGTCTTCGAACAGGAATATATCAAAAACGGAGGTCTGTCGAATGACTGTTCCTATATGGACATGGTCTGTATGGACATTATCTTGTTCAACGATGACTGTACCCCTTCGCTTATATCAGAGAGACTAGGTGTCGCAAAGTCAGCGGTCACGGTCCGTCTGAAACGTCTCGAAGATGAAGGTTATATCGTCCGCAAGGTCAGTGAGAAAGACCGCAGATCGTATGTGCTGGCACTTACGGAAAAAGCCCTCGAGACATACGCTCCGCTGAACAATCTTTTCAAAGAATTCGAAAAGAACCTGAAGTTCGAATTCAGTCCTGAAGAACTGGAACTCGGCCGCAGAATGCTTCTGTGCGCGATCAAACAGTGAATCAGGCGACACCCTTCGACGGTTTCTTGGAGGCCATCTTTTTGGTCGAGGCCTTCTTCGTCGAGGTCTTTTTCGCTGCGGTCTTCTTTGCCTCGGTCTTCTTCTCGGACGTCTTGGCAGATGATTTCTTCGCTGAAGCCTTGGCAGCAGTCTTCTTTGTCGCGGTCTTCTTCGTGGAAGCGGTGCTGACCCTCCTGCGGGGAACCGGATCTATAGGGCTCGGTACACCGGGCCCGGGATTCTCCTCCATACGCTCCATGAGGATGTGGTTGATGTTCCCGGCGATCTCCTGCGGGAGGAGCATGGTGGTGATCTCCATGAACGGGTGTTTCGAACCTTCGATGATCTTCACATCGTTCAGTGAATGAAGTCCCCACCTCTCGGCCGTGACCTCAAGACCCAGAGTGACATCAAGATCACTGGGTTCTAGGATGATACAATTGAAAGTGGTCATTCCCAGCCTGTGGGCGGCCATGATACGGTGGTGTCCGTCGACCACCAGATATCCCTTGTGCCTCTTGATGACGATGATAGGCTCGTTGAGACCTCTCTTGATCTCGTACTGCCTTCCCACGAGCTCGTCCATATACACCTCTTTCTGAGTGGGGATCATTTCGGATATGGGCACCTCACCATTGTGGATCCTCAGGGTGACATGGTTCTGCCTCTCCATGAAATTCTTCACGTTCATGACCTTCCCGGGACGGGATTTCTCGATCTGGGACCTTACGACATCGATGTTCGAGATGATGCCCACGATCTTCTTGTTCTCATCCACCACAGGGAGGTTCCTGAGTCCGTATCTGAACAGGATACGGGTGGCGTCGTCAATGGACATAGAAGGAATGGCACACAGGGTACCCCTGGTCATGACGGAACGCAGTTTCGCCTTGGGCATGTCGGTGTAACGGAGGAGTTCCTTCGCGGTTATGTATCCCAAAAGGTAACCGTTCTCCACCACAGGGAATCCGTGGAAGTTGGAGTCAAGAAGCTTGTCGATGACCTCCTGAACGGTCATGTTCGGAGTGACGTACTGGACGTCGCGCACCATGTACTCGCCGACTGTTGCACTGGGCATAATAGGTGGATATGCGACCCATCATAAATATTTGTGAGAAAGACCGTCATTGTTGACTCAATAGAGCTTCTTTTTGATGATGACGCAGTCGATCACAAAGAACACGAGGAAGTACGCGACCAATACCAACAGGGAGATCCACGGAAAGTCCCAGCCTAGCGAAGTGGCGCGTATGATCTCGGAGGAATGGGTCAGCGGCAGGGCCCATATCACCGTTCCGATGACACTCGGAAGGGAATCCACAGAGAACAGGGTGCCGCACATGAATGTCATAGGAAGAATGACGATGCTCGAGATCATGTTCAGGGTGGGACTTGAACCTGCGAGAAGACCTGCCATCACACCCAACATGGAGAATGTGACGCTGCATAAGAAGATGCAGATCAAAAGACCCAGAGTGATGTGTACATATGGTTCAAGGAGGCATCCCAGCCCCAACATGATAAAGGCTCCAATCAATCCTTTCAGCATCCCGATGACCGATTTTCCGAAGATTATGGAAGGAATGTGCATAGGACACAGAATGAGTTCATCGAAACTGGAATAGAACAGTCTCTGGATGAGGATCTTCTGCGATGAAGAGGCGAAACCGGCGGTCAGTGTGGTAATGAAAACGATACCCGGGATCACATATGCCAGATAGGAGACATCGGCACTTCCGGTGGAGCCCGTCCTCATACCGTATCCGAAGGCCACCAGATAAAGCAGAGGCCCAATCATCGAAGAGATGATGACCTGAACGAGATGCCTGCGGAAGAAACACAGGTCTCCGTAGGCCACCCTCGCGGTCTCCGAAAGGAGATTGTACATCAGAACGAACCTCCGGTCAGTTTGAGGAACACATCCTCGAGATTCGTGCTGCGGATCATGGTGTCGTGAGACTCGTGGATCTGTCCCGAAGCCTCCCTCGCCTCGGCGCGGGTCTGGAAATACTGAACGTGTTCGTTCCCGTCGGAATCCGAGGAGACCAATGCAACGGGGCCCATGGTGGACTTCAGTTCCTCCGGAGTGCCTTCGGCGATGAGTTTCCCTTTGGCAATGATGCCTACCCGGTCACAGAGATTCTCGGCCTCGAAGATGTAGTGCGTGGTGAGGAAGATCGTGGTCCCTTTGGCGTTGATCGCCCTTATCATCTTCCAGAGGATGTTGCGCGACTGGGTGTCGAGGCCTGTCGTCGGTTCATCCATGAAAAGTATATCGGGTTCGTGGATCAGGGAGCAGACGATGGCCACTCTCTTCTTCCAGCCGCCTGAAAGATTTGCAATAAGGGTGTCGAGACGGTCGTTGAGTTCCATGATGGTGCAGAGCTCATCCATCCGCTCGGCGATCTGCCTGCGGGAGAGATTCTGCATCAGACCATGGTGGACTATGTTCTCCTTCACAGAGATGTCCTTCTCCAGACTGTGCTGCTGTTGAATAACACCTATATGTCTGCGGGCGGAGATGTAATCGGTCTTCGTGGGGTGGCCGTCGATGAAAATCGTGCCTTCGTCGGGAAGTTCCATGGTGGTGAGCATGCGGACGGTGGTGGTCTTCCCGGCACCGTTGGGTCCGAGGAAACCGTAGATCTCACCTTTGCGGACATTGAGGTCGAGACGGTCGACAGCGGTGAAGTCACCGAACCTCTTGACGAGGCCGTTCGCAATGATGGTTGAATCCTCCGACACAATCCCGTACCCAGCACAGTTTTTCTCTTCGTTCGCATCGACCAAATTATTGCCCCTTTCAGCGACTGTCATATTTCAACAGAACGATTTTGGCAAAAACAGTTCTTTATTGAAGTAATCAAGTCTTTTTCCTCGAATTATGCCATATTTTCCTTTGATTTAAATTGAAAAATGTTGTAGGGAGTACTTTTTTGGTTAGCTCATCCAACATCCATTCTTTACTGATATTACACAATAATTAAGGAATATTTAAATTTTAGATATAGATTTAGCCATACCTACGGTAATAATATGCAACAAAAACAGATAGTAGCCATCGTGGTCGTTGCGATCATCGCTATCGCTGCCTGCGCAGTGGTTCTTACCAACAACAATAAGAACAACAATGAACAGCCCGGAACCTACAACGGAGAATCGCCCGTGCTTTCC
>CAVGRR010000070.1:0-8180 GCA_963631655.1 Eggerthellaceae bacterium | reverse complement strand
TTTTTTTGCGAAGGGCCTGAGGGGAGAAACGGTGTCGGTCCCCCATGATCAGGGGTGACCCCGCCCACCTCGCGCGCGCGAGGCAATTGCACAACTCAAGATTATAATTTCAGAACGAAGAGTCTTCTTCGGCAGGAAGCCCGCGGTTGTGGGCGACATCGTCTCCGATCGCTTCGCGGATGCGTTCGAGATCGGCCTTCAGACCTTCGATGGAAACGGTCTGAGTGGCAAGATGGTTCCGGTATTCCTTTCCTTTGAAACATCCTGCAATGAATTTGGGTGCGATGCTCCTCAGACGTCTGACAGCTATCTCTTCGCCCGATTCCTGCACGAGCATCTCCGCCATCTGAAGACACCAGTCGATCTGCTGGGATATCGTGGGGTTGGGCAGGACCTCGCCTGTTCTGAAATAACGGTCGATCTGAGTGATGAGGTACGGATTACCGATTCCGCCCCTTGCGACCATGACGCCTTCGGCTCCGGTGAGGGTGACCTTCTCGATCGCATCGTTGAGATTGTAGATGTTTCCGGAGATGATCAGAGGCACCGACATCTCATGTCCCAGACCTTCCAAAAGATTATAATGCGGAGTGCCGGAATAACGCTCTTCGCGGGTACGCGGATGGATACAGACGGCATCAACATCGGCCGCCTCAAGCTCATCAATGACCTTTCTGAAGTTGGGATTCGAGATCGTCCACCCGAGACGGATCTTGGCCGTGACAGGAATGGAAAGTTCGCGTTTCATGGCGCGGATGATGTCACCGCATCTTTTCGGGTCCTTCATAAGGGCGGAACCTGCACCGGTGCGGTTGACCTTTGGTACAGGACAACCCATGTTGATGTCGAAGAAATCAATGTCCGGATTGATCTTCAGAGCCTGCAAAGCCGCATGTGCCAGACTGTCGGGATCGCTGCCGAAGAGCTGCACTCCGGTGATGCCTTTGCGATCGTATTTTATGAAATTCTCGGTGGTCTTCTGCCCGTGGATACAACCTTGATCGGACACCATTTCAGTGTATTCGACAGCGACACCGAACGGGCGCAGGAAATCGCGATAGGCCTCGGTCGTGTAGCCTGAAAGCGGTCCCGAGACCACCTTCCCATCAATACCCAGATCTCCGATATGCCACATCAGAACCGTACCGTCATTCCTGCGGGGTTTTGTCCATGTAGGTCCATTTATCGCTCACGGAGGAATACTTGAACTTGTATCCCATGGCGACGATCCTTTCCATCTCATCCTTGATCTCGGCACCCTTCTTGGTCTTGATGAGACCGTTGCGGGACTTGGAGAACTCGATGCCCATATCGTAAAGGACACTGGAGACGCTGCGTTTTCCGCGGGTGCGGCCCCAGACACGTGTCGGAACAGGACGTTTGGCAGGATCTTTCAAAGCCGGAAGCTCAAAGGTCTCGGCGAGAAGTTCGTCCATTCCGTAGGTCTCGGAGGGTTCGGGGATGTCCCCGTCGAGATAGATGTGCAGAGCATCGTCGTTGTCGTTCTCTGCGAGACATTCCACCAGCGGACCGTAGAAGGACCAGTCGGTATGGAGCCAGTTGGAGGAGAGCATCCTTCCCAGGAACTTGATCTCCCTTTCGGCCGAATCCCCGACATCCTGAACATATGTGAAATAGAGCAGGGCGGCCCTCTTGTACAGGACAGAACCGAGCCCCGGATCGGCGATGCGTTCACTGTCCCAGTCACCCAGATAATAAAGGTCTCCGAGCTTCACCAGGTCGTCGGTGTTCCCGCCGGCGATGGCCTTTCTGTAGTAGTGTTCGGCAAGGAGCTTCCAGCCTTCGGGCTTCTCCTGAGATACAAGATCGGCGACCTCGGAGGCCGCTTCGGGACTACCCGCATCGGCAGCCAGACGGTAGTGATAGATCGCTTTCGGGACGCTTCTGCGGGGACCTTCCGCGGAATACTCCCTGCCTTTGTTCAGTTCTGCCTCGACATCCACTTCGCTGTCGGAAACTTCCTCTTCGGCGGCCTTGAGATCTGACATAATGTGCTGCCATAATGATCGATGTATAAAAACCGAACTTAACGATTTCAATGAAAATATGCAATGACCCAGATGGGAAAAAGGCCACCCCCTGCAGAAATGGTTGAGGGTACTGCAGGGGAACGTGTTGGTTAAGGGGTTTGATATCTTTTCAGACCGAAATCAGATCTTGGAGACCATCTTTCTGGCGACGACGAAGCCGATCGCGGCGACCGCACAGATCGTGATGATCCAGGCGTACTGCGAACCGGGTACGACACCGCTCGAGAAGAAGTTCACACAGTAATCCCAAGTTGACATTTTTCACACCTCAGTTGCACATCCATTGATATTCTGCTTTTCCGAGATCGGAAATGTGGTACTTCGTGATGACACGGCCGGCACCCCATTTGCTTCCCTCTTCATCCACGTCGACCTCAACCTCTTCCAGGAATCCGGAGGCGTGCAGTTCGATGAGATCGAAGTTGAACGAGTTCTTCATGAACTGAGAGGTCTGATTCCTCTCGGTGGCGATCTTGTTGACGACCTCATAGTTCCAGAGGTCCGAATCGTTGTAGAGTTCCATTATGCGGAATTTTGCTCCGCGGTTTATCATAGAGTCTGTCATTGTTTTTCACCTCAAAGTATCGAGATCGTCGGTCTTTTCCGTGAACATCAGGAAGGAACCGATGATGCAGATTATCGCTCCCGCCACATAGTAGATGGAAGCGTCGCCTGTGAACAACCACAGGAAGATTATCGCCATCAGTCCGTACAGGGAACCGATGGCCTGTCCCCTTCCGACTCCGATGAGAGGGAAGGATTTGTACCAGGTAACGTAACATAATCCGAAGGTCAGACCCATCATCAGGACGATGAAGAAGGTCATGGGGTCGAACAGGGCACCGATGTTGTGGAAGAAGTCCACTCCGCAGAGTGTGAGGATAGGGATGGCGATTACCCACCAGATGACGCACTCCATGATGAACCTCGAGGTCAGGGCGACATCGGGCTCGGATGCATCCAGTCCTTTGGCGGCGACAGCACCTTCGACACCCCATCCGAGGATGGCCATCATACCTCCGACGTAACCGAGGATCTGGATCCCGCCGTTCATCAGACCGTCGAGATAACAGGTGATACCTCCGGCGAGGATGACGAAAAGACCCAGGATGGCCCTGTGGGACATCTTCTGCTTCAGCCATACGACCGAAAGGGTCATACCGATGACAGGGTAGCAAAGACCCGATACCGCGGAGAAGCCCGCGTTTCCGAAGATGAGGGCGATGTAGGTACCGAGGATGGCCAGAGGACCACCGCAGATGGCTCCCGCCATGTAGTATTTGGTGCAGTGCCTGACATCTTTCAGACTTCTGCCTAATTCTTTCACTTTTCCGAGGCCTGCGCACCAGAAAAGGAGCACAAGCACCACGAAGAGGGCATTGATTCCGGTGATGAACACCGCCTGGTAGATGTACTGGGCATCCGTCCAGGTCTCTCCCGAGAAGAGATCGCTGAAAGGGGCCAGACCCACCGCGAGGTAGTCCGGTACATACCAGGCTCCCCAGAAGACGGCGCAGAGGAGAGCGAGGATGTATCCGAACTTCATCCTCTTCTTGGTGTTCTCCTTTTTGATCTGTTCGATTTGTTTTTCTTCCATGATTTCAACCGCTGGTCTGTTGATGGTTCCGCACCCCGGAACCTTGGGGTACAGGCGGTCGGAAGTGGCCGCAACTCCTCTTCCGACAGCGGGGTCAGCCCGTGTCTGACATTGAACGGGTAATGGATTGTATCGAGGATCTCCCGGACGTCTTATGTTGTATCGGTCCGACAGGGCAGCCAACGGATCCTCTGAGACCGGGATGTGCTTCCGGTCACGGAGGGTCCGCTGATTTCATGCTGCCGCATAATCGGTATCAGGAACCTCCCCGGACGTGTGTTTTCCGGCTGTGACGGATGTATAGTGAGGCAGGATGTGACAACTCCCCACGGAGAGAAGATATACTTCCGTCGGGTCGGCTGGCAGATCTGCCGCGACCGTGGCAGCACAGAAGGCTGCGGTTTTGTTCCTAAAAACCATTTGTTTTCCTCCAGCAAATTAGATTTGCTGATAGAAGTATCTCGCCACTTGCTTATAACCATTTTTACATAGTTTTTTATAGTTGGATTTTCAGTTCAATTCAATCGTACTAATTCGAATTAGACAAATGTCTAATTGAATATTATTTTATAGATAATTTATGAAATTTTCTAAAAAATAAACAATTGTTGATACCCATTTCCCGATTAAAAATAAAGAGGATATCATATCCAATGAATATCCCACAAAAATATTTCATATTTGAAATACAAGTTTATCGATACTGAAATATTATGTATTTCGTACTATTTTTTGCTGGAAAAATACAGCAGAAAAAACACAAAGTTTGCTCAGTTCGTAGGTTCTACTTCAGAATCGATGTAGAACGGACACTCGAATCCCAGAATGGTCTTGAGTCCCTCGCGCAAAAATCCGATCAAGAAGTTCTTTGAAAGGGGCCCCCACAGAGTATTTGGCGAATCGAATAGCCTGATGTGCGGCGGAAGATATTTCGAAACCTCCGCACGGTCGGGTGGAGAGACCATCCTGCATGAGAGCGCAAGATAATCCTCGGCATCTATGTCGGGATACTTCTGCAGAACAGATGAGGCGACATAGCTTCCCGAACGGACGAACATCCTGTCGAAATGGATCCCCATACACCTCAGGGTCTCCATGGCGAATGAGATCACCGCAGAATAATAATCCACTTTTCCGTCGTGGAAATCTTCCAGAAGCTTCTGCAGTCTCGAATAACCTGATGTGAAGGGGTGCGAGACGAACAGCAGCGGGTCCGCGACAAGCACATATTTCTTCGGAGTACCGGAATCCTCGTCGAGACGCACCGCTCCGAGCTCCATGAGCTTGGTCAGTGAGACGAAAAGCGTCGCCTTGGGCAGTTCCAATCTGGATTCCAGATCGTTGAGGCTCAGATCGACACAGTAAAGTGCATCCAAGATGGCCATCATGGTAGGGTTGAAGAACAGCATGGCCTTCCCGTCGATGGAATAGATGGAGAAAGGATAATCCATCTTAACCTCGTTCAGAACTTCCCAGTTGAACGGTCTGAGTTCGAAATCCTGTCCTTTGAAAGGTTCGATCCTCAGTTTCACAGTGTGTCCTTCATCTTCGACGGCAAGTTTGGTATCGTGGCAGAGGTTGAATCCGACGATCATCCTCGAATGGGAACGGATGGCACCGAGCATGGGGACGATGACAAGAGGCAGGTCCGAGATGATCTCCTCGTCGGAATGGAAGGTGAGTTCCAGATTCGTCTTCAGGTCCACCCTGATGTCTATGCCTTTGATCGGACACTGGGTGTTGGAGCTCGTCAGCAGTTCGGTCCACCAGCCTATATCGTTGAAGGACCTCACCATGGCGGCACCGACATTGAAAAGTCCGGGGATGATGTTCAGTCCGCTTTCTATGAGAGATACTCCGTAAAGGGAGAGGTCCTCCTTCGCTGAACACGCATTGTTGCGGAGGATACGGTCTATGGACGCTTTTCTCGCATAGAGCTGCCATTCCTTGGGCGCATCGCTGGTGAAAAGAAGCAATGCATCGAGGTGATATACGACGCTGCGGCCGTCATCGAGAGAATCTGCAGATGTCACGATCCCTGTACCGGCCAGTTTCCTCAGATTACTCTGGATTGTCGATTTGGAAACAGAGAACAGAGCAGCCATCTCGCTGAGGGTTATGGTGCGGACACGCATCTCCTTCAGAATAGAAAGGCTGAGTTCGTTGGTGACGACCTGTACACCGTGTTCACGGGTAAGGTATACTTCATACAACGAACTGTAACCCAAATCGGCCATAAATGTCCCAATGATTACAAATTAAAAATGGTTATCGGTTCTCCATTGCAAAACTGAAATATTCTGGGTCTTCTATATATAAGGCGGTTGCATACCCGATTCAAACCGTTTTCTTTTCTTTGTTTGATTTGTCGCAGAAGAGGAGTGGGGGAGACTATGAAAGAATTCACGAGCAGCAAACTGCCTACCGACCTGATAATGAAATATGCGCTGCAGTTCGACAGCGCCAAGAAGTACGTTCCGGCGGATAAACACACCATCGTACTGAACTTCAGCCGCTACTGGTATCACGGTGCCGAGGCGAAAAGCTCCAAACGTTTCTCACCCTTCAAGAACTCGCTCACTGAACAGTTCGGTCTTATCAACTACGAGATCACAGAGACTCATTATTTCATCAAATTCATCTACAAGGCGATACTCGCAAGGTCCAACTCCCCCGAAAAGAGCCTTTTCATCTGTCACCCTTCATTATACAAGATTCAGGCGGACGAAGGAGAGACCGTTTCGCCTTCTTTGGAGAACGTCGCCATCCGCATCCCCCAGGAGAAGTACGACCTTGTTCTCATGGGCGACCTTCTGGTCTACGAGGACCGCAAACAGATCAGGAAAGAGTACATTGTGAAAGGAATTTCAATGCTCAACAAGACCTCCCATTACGGAGAGAAGGAGGTCAAAGCGGCCATCATCGCAAGGGTGAAGAACAACACCAAGACCGGCGGACCGGACACCGCGATGGAATCCTTCTTCGCGACTGGAGACAGAGCATTGGCGGAAGGTACTCCCCGCGAGGTGTATGCGGGATCTGTCATAACCTCCGAACTCGCAGAGGAGCTCAACGAACTCTATGTGGTGAAGAATCCTGCAGAAGCCATTTCATATCTTGACAAGTGGAGTTATTTCCTTACCACCCAGATGGCAGAGGCCGACGAGAACAGCATGAAGGGATATTCCATCGAACGTCCCGAGTTCTTCATCGTTTCTCCGATGGACAGGAAGATGGCCGGGGACAAGGATGTCGTCTATATGACCCGCGACACCGCATGGGTCGAGAGTTCCGGCAAGGATTACAGGAGCCGTCTCATAGTACGTGTTATACACCCCATCGATGCAAGGCTTTTCGAGAAAGACCCACAGTACGTCCGCCGGTTCAACGAACTCACCGCATTAGATGTCAGGATCATCGATCCTGCGAAGAAGCTCGAGGAGCACGGAGATGTCCTCTCATTCAAAGAAAAGGAACACATACACCGCATGGAGGCCGTCGGACAGGAACGTATCGAACCCTCACTCGCACCGGACCCCCTTCCCGACGAGCTCACCCGTCCCGCGAAGACCAAACGCAACAACGGAATGAGGAAAATCAAGAAGGAGTTCGAGAAGAATATAAAGGCCGAAGTAAGACAGCGCACCGAGGAGTACCTTTCCATCGAGGAGATACAGTCCCAGATAGAGCAGTTTATCACTGATAGTTCCGAGGCGATCGCTCAGGCGGCGGAGGAGGAAAGGAAGAACCGCGCCGATTCCATGTCGGATGAAGGTCTCTCCTGGAAGGAGGCCTATGACTCCGTCCCCCTGGAGGAATGCGTCGAAAAGGTGACCGCAGACCTCAGAAAGAAAAAATCGGACGAACTGGCAGAGACCGTCAAAGAAACATACACCAAAGAGGCCATCGCAAAGTACGGTCCCGGACGCAAAGAAAAAGAAGCGGTCGTGGCCCAGGAGTACAACAGTGCGATCGCTGAGGCTGAATCCAAAGTGGACAGACGCACACTGACCGTTTACTTCGAGATCCTCCTGCCTCCCGGCACTTCGGTATACGAAGAATACAACGAGAGGACGAAGTATTTCTCGAAGACCGCACAGTACAAACTGGTCTGCGACCAGGCCGGACAGCAGGCGGTCATCGCACGTCAGATGGATGCCCTGGAATCATTCAAGAACGGAGAGGTCGCCAACCCCTACCTTGCTTCTTATCTGTTCTCCACAGACAATGCGAAGATCGGAGAGGCACCGCGTATCAACCACTTCTTCGGAAAGAACTTCAACGAACTTCAGAAGAGGGCAGTTGAAGAAGCTGTTTACAGCGACGGACTCTACCTTATCCAGGGACCTCCCGGAACCGGAAAGACCCAGGTCATCTCAGAGATCACCACGCAGGAGCTTCTCCGCGGAAGGAAGGTGCTCATCTGCAGTCAGAACAACAAAGCCATCGACAACGCCTTCGAGAGGCTTATCAAGAACCCGCTGATCCGCCCGGTCCGTCTCATGGCGGAGGGCCGCAGCAGCGATTACGAC
>CAVGRR010000069.1:0-8361 GCA_963631655.1 Eggerthellaceae bacterium | reverse complement strand
TTTGGGTCAGCGTCTCGACATATTCTGCAAGTTCACGTTGATTGTCATCGTTGAACAATCCTTCCGTGTACGCAGTGAAACTTGCCGTCGCAGTCAGTGGCCTGTATGGAGGATCGAAGTAAACAAAGGTGTTCTCATCGATGAAATCCGCAGATTCCCGGTAATCTCCGCACACAATTTTGACCTTCTGCAGATATTTGGAAGCAGCAAGAAGATTCTCCCTGTCGCAGATCAATGGGTTCTTATAAACACCGGAAGGGGTGTTGAACAGACCCTTGCTGTTGACCCGGTACAATCCATTAAAACAAGTCTTGTTCAGGTAAATAAACAGTGAAGCGAGTTCGACATTCAGTGAACCAACATAAGGGATCTTGAGCTCGTTGTAGCGATCTCTGTTCTTGTAAAAGAATTCCTTTCTTCCATCACTGTCAAGAGACAGGTGTTCGGATTCCAGGTCACTTAACAGAGCAATAAGCTCTTCCGGTTCATCTTTTACAGTACGATAGGTGTTGATCAGTTCTTTGTTGATGTCACTGATGTACACCTCATCCAAATCGTATCTGCTGAGCACGTCGAAAAGGACAGCACCCCCTCCGATGAACGGTTCGGCGTATTTCCTTATGCTTTTTCCCAGCTCTGCAGGATAGATCTTTCTGATTTCAGGAAGAAGCTGACCTTTTCCTCCGGCCCATTTGATGAACGGTTTCACCTTAGGATTCACTTCTGGAGTAAATTCACAGGAACGTGCGTCCATCGGTTTCGCAGAATCTTTCGGAATGAGCCACATCTTGGATTTGGTCAATACTGCTCCGGGAATACGCCCTTGTTTGCAATACTGAGAGATGCGTCTTGAACTAAGGTCCCATTCGGCTGCAGCTTCCTTCAGCGTCAGGTAGTTGAACGAAAGTTCTGTTTCGTATTCTTCCATGTTAGGAATAATACAATAATTCTTTAAGATCTTTTCCCCAGGATAAACCGAAATTAATAGCTGTTAACAACTAAAATCCGCCCAAACAACACAATATCAAGCAGAATTGAAGAATGCACAAATCAAGCGAAAAAAGTAAATGGTGCTCCCGACGGGATTTGGACCCGTGTCGAAGCCTCGAGAGGGCTTCATGATTGGCCGCTACACTACAGGAGCTTATCCCTCCTCAACGAGAAGTCATTTATAACCCTTTCGGGCAATGCGAAAATATCCCCGTGCCGATACGTGACGGAATGCAGAGAAAAGTGCCCGTATTCCTGGAACCTGACAAAGACCGCAGGATCGTCGTCTTCGGAGGCGGCAACGTCGCCCTCCGCAAATGCGCCCAGTTCGCCGGATTCCACATCACCGTCGTCGCAGAAAAGACAGTACCCGGGATCGAGAACGTATGCGACGAGATCGTCCTCGAACGTTTCTCCCCCGACGACATCGGACACCATCTCAAGGACTGCTTCATTGTCATCGCGGCCACCGACAGCAAGGACCTCAACAAAGCGATAACCCAATCCGCCCGGAAGCTCGGAATCCTCGTCAACTCCGCACACGGCGGCGGAGATGTCCTGCTGCCTTCTGTAGTAAGAAAAGAACACTATTCCGTCGCCGTATCCTCGGAAGGTTCGGTCCCCGCCTTCCCGCCTTACGTCGCGTCTTTGATCGACAATTACCTCGGACCCGAATTCGACCGCATGATGGACCTTCTGATCGAAGTAAGAAAAGACCTAAACCAACATGTCTCACAGCAGCCGAAAAGGGCCGAACTGCTTTCTGAAATCTTACACAATCAGAACATCTGGGACATGCTGAAAAAGGACGATTACAACAACGCCCTCAAGGCCGCTCTGGACCTCAGGGACTCTTACTCCGACCTCTGAACCGCATCGGCGAATCCTTTCGCCCAATCATCGGATGACAGGGCATGCTGGTGCATGTACGCCCCCACTGAGTTCCCTTTCACGAGGCCGTCCTTTCCTCCGGATATGCCCAGTCCCCTTCTCACATCGAATCCGAACACAGGGTTCCGGCACTTCACCTCGGAGTAATGATATTCGTGGCCCCTCACCGGCCCTTTGAACAAGGGATTGTCGGTATTGGCGTCAGCCAATACATATGTGGGTCCGTGACGCACTCCGACCATCTCCGCCTCGGCATCGAACACTCCTGCCATCGGGTACGAAACGTTATTCTTGTCCTTCAGCGAGGAGCACATGGTCATCAGACCTCCGCACTCCCCGTACACCGGTCTGCCCTCCTGGGACATGTTCCTCACACCCTCCAGGAAGTCATGATTCTGCGATATCTTATCGGCATACAGCTCCGGGTACCCTCCGCCCAGGTACACCATGTCCGCCTCGGGAAGATGCTCCCCGTCGGTCGGACGGAACGTCTTCACTCTGATTCCCGACGCTTCGAGACATTCCAGATTCTCCGCATAATAGAACGAATATGCGTCATCCACCGGCACCGCCGCGGTCATTGATACATTCCTTTGCACATATGGTGAATCCGTAGGCAGATCTGTCTCGGTCTCGTCCGCGATCCCCATCAGGATATCAAGGTCCAACGGGTCCACCAGACGCTCCAGCGGCTCGATCTCGCCCTTCTCGAAACTATGTAAAGTATGAAGACCCAGATACCTCTGTCCGAGCACATTGTCCCGGTCTTTGCGTACTTTTCCTACGACCTTCACATCCTTGCAGTAGGTGCTCATCGCCACATCCAGTTTCTCAGAGTGCTGCGGCCCCGATACTTTATTCAGTATCACTCCGGCGATCTTCACTTCAGGATCGAAAGCCTTGAACCCGTTGATGATAGCCGCCAGACTGCGGGTCAGAGAACCTGCGTCCAAAACAAGAACAACAGGAAGACCCAGAAGCTTCGCAATGTATGCCGTGGAACCAATGTCCCCGTCACCCTGGAATCCTTCGTAAAGACCTCTGACACCTTCGACAACTATCAGATCGGCATCCTTCGACGCATAACCCGCCACGTTGCGTATCTTCTCGTCCGAGAGCATAAAGGAGTCGAGATTCCTCGACCTCCTCCCAGTGGCGGCGGTGTGGTACATCGGATCTATGAAGTCCGGCCCCGCCTTGAACGCCTGCACTTTGTATTTTTTAGATAAAAGAGATAAAATCCCCGTGGTGACGGAGGTCTTTCCCACCCCGCTTCCCGCGCCGGAGATCACGAATCCCTTCAATCTCACATCTCCCTGATGATTTCTCTCAAGGTATCGGCAGTCTCCAAATGGACGATGCCGGAGGCCCCCATCACCATGTTGTGCGATGACACCTCACCCACGGCACACAGGAAGTTCTGATCGAGATAATTGGCAAGCTGACGCGGCTGATCTGTAATTAAAATGTCATCTTTTCTGAGGTCTGGGTATGCGTGACAGATGCCGACGATTATCCTCATATCAGGTTGAAAGGTATCAACTTCTTTCTGTGCTTTTTCACCTAAAATGGCGTACTCGTCGAGACCTCCGATGACGGCATCGATCTTCACTCCGTCCGCATCGAGTTCCGCATTGATGTTGCGGCAGTAACGGCGGATCCTCGGAAGACCCAGATTCTCGTCAAGGTTGGCAACAAAAAGGGTTTCTCCGCCCAGTTTCCTGCGGGCCTCGTCCACTGCGACGAAAAGATCGGCGAATCTGTAGGCCAGTTCCTTCTTGGCAAGCATGACCACGGCCACTTTCTTTCCGTTCTTCAGGGCATCCGCGATGACCCTGCAAACATGCATCTTGGTGGGGCTGACGGCAGGCGAAAGGTATGCTTTTGCGGCCATCCCCCTCTGTTTTTCAAGTTCGGTGGCGGCCTTCAGCAGGGAAATCTGACGCTCCGCCTCTTCTTTGGAAATGAGTTCGGCCTTCATCCCCGCCTTGATCGCTCTGACCGCACCTTCGGTGTTGTCCGCCATGCATCCGCTGCAGTCGACCGCGAAACACTTGCAGTCGGGACCGAGTTCGGCCCTCTTGATCGCAGCTGAAATATCGTCGCCTATGATGGTGCTGGCACATGTGCCTACGACGGCCATCGTGCGGGGGCTGAATTTACGTTTAGCTTCTTTCAGAGTGCGTACCAAAGAGTCCGCTCCGCCGAAGATGAGGTCGTTGTCCCTCAATGCGGAGGTGACCACTCTGACACCCGCGTTCTCCAGCGGGCGGGAGGCCATGAAACAGCATCCGGCCGGCCCGTGGGTGACTATGACATCCACTTCCATATCACGTAAAGTATACATCGCCGCCACGATGGGATTGGGACGGGGATGGATGATGCGGGGCGAGGTCACTGGTAACCCTCTTTCGTCATCATGATCACGACGGACCTTCCCGCCGGGATCCCGATCTCCTTTCCGGAACCGTCCGTTATGATCATTTCAACTCCGTAACGGTCGGCGACCTCCTTGATGAGATCTTTGTCCATCTTGTCACACACCTTTTTGCTCACTGGGTCTATGATCATGACCGCATTTTCCAGTGCGTTCATCTGCTTCATACAGGACAGGGTGCGTTCCACCGACATGTGCGAAACACCGGGATTGCGGTCACGAAGGATCTTCACTCCGTTCTCGACGGAGATCTCTCCCCTGCCGGGAACGCCGTTGAATGATGAGAGCCCGTTCAGCACGCTTTCCGCGGGAATATCCATGACCTCGCAGAACTCCAATGCCATTGAGAAAGCATCCAAATACTGAAGTGCCAGATAGCTCTTTTTGAGTTCAATTTCATGAGTGCCTTTGTACTCCACGGAACAGCGGAGAGGCTCTCCGAAAACCGGTTCTCCGATGACCTTCACCCTGGGACCGTAGGTCCTCAGGGGCTTGCCGTACTTCGACCAGATGTCCTTTTCAGACTCAGGAACGATTGTCACTCCTTTGTCAGTGAGGATGTCCTTCTTTCCCTCTTCCGCCTTGCGGGTGTTCTTCGCAATGCCGTAGTTCTCCAACAGGTTCGTGATACCTGCGATATCTGCCTTTCCGGAACCTCCGAGGGAGATCTCCGCGATCATCACGTCGTATTCCCCTTTCGGGAATGCAAGCATGGTCGGAGGTGCAATGCTCTGGATGTCGGTGATGATGTGTTTGCCTGAAATGTAGGGTCCGAGGCCGCGGGATGTATGTAAAAACACCTTCTTCCCTGCCGCATCCAACAAATGTGCCAGCACATAACATGTGCTGGTCTTTCCCTTCACTCCGGTGATTTCGATCCTGAAGCGTCTGTCATCCACCAGTTCGTTCACGGCCTGGGAGAAATCGATCCTCCTGTCGTAGGTGCAGTTGCCCAGGAACACGTCGGGACAGTGGCACGGCATCACGACCATGTCGAAATGAGTTTCAGGAGCAGAATCCGCCACCTTGGCGCCTTTGTGACGCAGTCCGGACAGCACCTCCTTGGCGGTGACCTTGTAAACATCCACCACGGTCACTTCGTTCCCTTTCTTCAGATATCTCTCGGCCAGGATCTTGCCGCCGTGGACGGTGTCCAAAATAAGTATCTTCATTCGATCATCTCAGAAAAATCACATACAGTCGCAGTCGGAGTCGTCCTCTTTTCCCAGACGCATGCCACCGGAGACATCCTCCGAACGTTCGTAAAGTAAATGTGCCAGACGGCGGTATTCGTCCGCCTGTTCGGAGTCGGGTGCTCCGGAAATGACAGTGGTACGGCGTTCCTCGCATTCCTGCACGACAGGGCTGCGGGGCACCCTGTAAACAACCTCGGAACCCATCTCCTCCGCGGCGCGGTCGATGAGTTCGTTCTCGTCCTTCACGTTGCGGGAGTTCTGAATGAGTCCTCCGAACCTCGCATATCCGTCGCGCCTGAATCCTTTTACAGCTTCGCAGATGTTGTTTGCCGCGTAGAGGGACATCATCTCCCCGGAGGTGACGACGAACACATCCCTGGCATATCCGCTGCGGATCGGCATGGCGAAACCTCCGCATACGACATCACCTAAAACATCGTAGATTATGACGTCTGGATCATATACGGACATGGCGTCGAGTCTTTCCAATTCCTCGAAGGCGGCGATGATCCCGCGGCCGGCACATCCCATGCCCGGACGGGGGCCTCCGCACTCCACACATAATGTACCATGGAGACCGGGACGGACTATGTCCTCCAGAGTGGGGTCCTCCCCGTTGCGCATCATGTCCAATACGGTCACCGGCCTGTCCGTTCCCGTCAGAAGACGGGTGGAATCCGCCTTCGGGTCGCACCCGATCTGCATGACCTTCAGCCCGCTCTCGGCCAGAGCGTCGGAGATGTTGGATGAGGTCGTGGATTTTCCAATTCCGCCTTTACCGTAAATCGCGATCCTGCGCATCATCCGTGTATCGGAGAATGAGTAATAAAATTTACCCGTCGGGTAATACGCTGTGCGTTCGAAAAGGGATATTCAAACATACGATTGTTGGAAAAAACCCGAATAATGGGTGAAAGGGCCCTTGCGGACCCCGTAAAATGATTGTGCTTCAGGAACTGCGGCAGACGAGGACAGGGCAGTTGGATAACCTTACTACCTTCTCCGCGACGCTTCCCATGACCATACGGCTGAATCCGGTACGTCCCAGGGTTCCGGTGACGACCAGGTCGTAATTCGAAGAGAGCTCGACGATCTTGAGTGCAGGATCTCCGGCGACGGTCTTGGTCTCGAATTCGATGCCTGCCTCGGTGGCCTTCTTGGTGACATAATCGAGGATGTTCTCGCACACCTTCTTCATATAATCGACCTCGTCGGCGACCTCCTTGACCGCGGCGAGATTGCCGTAGCCTCCGGGATCGAAAACGGACAGAGCGGTCAGCTTGGCCCCTTGTTCCTTGGCCAACGTTACAGCGGTATCAACAGCAACAGTGTTACTGTTGCTACCGTCGACTGCTACAAGAATGGACTTGAACATAAAATAAAAATCGTATTTCTGAGTATTAAATAGTTACTATGAACGGTGGTTTTGTTGTAGGTCCGAAAACGGTATTCATATGAATGTCTGGACGTCGGGGGATCGAAGGTCTGACATATACATCCAGACATTCTGTCCACCCCCGCCCCATATCCGTTAATCACTTATAGCACGAAAACACACAGCCGTCTTTTTTATATTATTAATAAATGACGCACCTATAATCAGGGGTGATCGCATTCTACTGAACGCAGAACTGTATGTGAGGGACCTCCCGGGACAACTGGTCGGTTCCCTGGAGCCCATATCCATGGTGGACGCCAACATCATAAGCGTGGTCCACGACCGTGAGAAGATCGTCAACAAGAGGATCACGGTCAGCGTGACCTTCGAGATCGGAAGCACCAGGAAGCTCGACGAACTCAAGTCCATCTGGAAGTCACGTGACATCATCATCTCGAAGATGGGTTCGGTCTACGAGACCGTCTCCCGCGAGTTCATGCTCGTCGGCAGGTTCAATGCGACTTACGTCGAAAACCTCATCGACGAGGCCTCGAAGATCGTTCAGCTGGAATCCACCGACATCGGATACACCTCGAAGAACCAGTCCACGGACAAGCACACCGCCATGATCACCGCGGAGGTCCGCAGCGAGAAGGACCTGGAACTTCTCGACAAGTTTTTCATGGAAGCCTGCCAGAAAGACGACATGCTCTACATAAGGGGGATCTGAATGGTCAGACTTTTCATCTCCGGATTCGGAACCGTCGGACAGGGACTTGTGGAGGTTCTCGAAAGACGCAGGGATTTCTTCGACAACAAGTACGGCGAACAGCCTGTTGTCGTCGGTGTCATCGATTCCAAGACCGCGGCCGTCGACCAGAACGGTCTCGATATGAAGGCGATCGTGGAAAGGAAGGTCAAGGAACGTTCTGTCAGTTCCGTGCCTTACACCGATTCGATCGAGGTCATGGACTCCGTAGACTACGATATCCTCATCGAGGTATCCCCCACCGACGTCAAGACCGGCGGAACGGGACTGAAGAACATCACCCATGCCTTGGAAAAAGGAAAGGATGTCATCACCGTCAACAAAGGTCCTCTGGCACTCAAGTTCCAGGAGCTCATCGCCCTCGCCAAGAAGAACGGATGCAAGTTCCGCTTCGAGGGTTCCGTGGGAGGTGCGATGCCCATCATCAACCTCTGCCACGAGAACCTCAACGGAGAGAAGATCACCTCCATCCGCGGTATCTTCAACGGCACCTGCAACTATATCCTAAGCAAAATGGACAACGGACAGCCCTTCGAGCAGGCATTGAAGGAAGCCCAGCAGCTTGGGTATGCAGAAACAGACCCCACCAACGATGTGGAAGGTTACGATGCCGCCACCAAGGTCGTCATCCTCGCCAACTCCGTATTCCACAGGAACGTCACCTTCAAGGATGTGAGCATCACCGGTATCACCGGAATAA
>CAVGRR010000068.1:0-8421 GCA_963631655.1 Eggerthellaceae bacterium | reverse complement strand
TGCTGAGGTAGCCATCAGAGCTCCGTTTCGAGGGAAAAAGAGCTGGTGAATCTATCTTGTTCTGGCACTTCCACCTCTTAATGAGGAGTAGGTACGACAATAGCAGTTCATGGATGCCCGGACAGATGAGAGCCACGGGCCCTGAGTTCGAACTTTATTTCCAGACTCTTCTCGACCACGTTTCTGGTCCCTCTGATAACGTTACTGCAGAGTTGATTGTCCAGTAATAATATGGTCCGGTAAAATCGAAATGTGTGTTCCGGAATCCAAAATTGCAATAAAAATCCGTAAATTACAGTATTTATTACTGTTAAATATGAAATTTATTGTAATTATAGCCTATTTTCAAGTGATTTTTGGGATATATTAATATACTATCATGGGGATTATCAATCCTCAAGAAACTTAACTCAATATGAGCAGAGTAGCAGTTCGATGCACAAGCATCGGAAGCTTGAGAGTGTTTCACCCACTCGGTCTGGGAAACCGGACTGATGCCAGGGTTGCACAGCCGTTGCTGGACGTAATGCTTAAATTACGATTGGGGAACACACAAGGGCGGAGATTTGATTATCTCAGCGCTCAGGCAGGTAGCTCAGTGGTAGAGCGTCTCCCCTCGGGGAGAAGGTCGGGGGTTCGAGTCCCTCCCTGTCATCCATTTCTTTCTATGATATTATTCGAAACAGATTTTTTCTCGTTTATGCTCAATGATCGGTGCTTCGAAAGCTGAGCTCCTACGAACAATATCTGCTCTAATCCGAAGAATTGTCCGGAACGGTTGTAAACGATACAGTCCCCAATATGTCCCGCGGATCTCTTTGAACTGTAACTCGTGCGGAACGGCCGAATTTGTCAGAAAAAAATGTAAATTATTGGAACGATTACTACAAAGAACATATTTTCATTGTAACCAGGAGTCATTTTTAGTGATTTTTGAGATACATTAATATACAAGTCCCCTAATGGGCATCCCTCAAGAAAACTTAACTCAAAAGAGAAAAGTAGCAATTCGATGTAGCAATGCACCGGAAGCTTGAGTGTGTTACTCAGATTGGTCCAAGAAATTGGGGCAGGAAGAATGGCACATCCGTGATCGGCCTAATGGTTGAAGCGGAAAGGAGCAAAGTTAACCTATAGCGTTAAGTGCTCAGACAGGTAGCTCAGATGGCAGAGCGTCACAATGCGCGTGTGAAGGTCGGGGGTTCGAGTCCCTCTCTGTGAGTATGTTCGCTCAGTGTGGCTCAGAAGAACCGCCATAGTGTGGCTCAGAAAGGTCGCCAGGGGTGTGGCTCAGGGGTCGGACACTCATCGTAGTGTGGCTCAAGAGTAGACGCTCAGTGCAGCTCAGTAAAACGGGTTGCAGGGTGAATAAACATCCACAAATGTGGGTAATGGGCAAAAGTGCTCAGACAGGTAGCTCAGATGGTAGAGCGTCACAATGCGCGTGTGAAGGTCGGGGGTTCGAGTCCCTCACTGTGAGTATAGGAGCTCAGTGTGGCTCAGAAAGGTCGCCAGTGTGTGGCTCAGAGTAGCTCAAAGTGGCTCAGTAGATCCGCCAAAGTGCAGCTCAGAGTAGCTCAAAGTGGCTCAGAAAGGTCGCCAGTGTGTGGCTCAAGAGTAGACACTCAGCAGAGTGTGGCTCAGAAGGCCCTCAGTGTATCCACAGGTGTGGAAAATGAGCATATATTTGCTCGGCAGGTAGCTCAGTGGTAGAGCGTCCCTCACGGGAAGGTCGGGGGTTCGAGTCCCTCCCTGTCATACATAAATCCCCATAAAGACCGTAATGAAAATTGTGGTTGATGTGGAGAATCGGCAAGTGTAACCTATAGTTTGGTTGCTTCGATGGGTAGCTCAATGGTAGAGCGTCACACCTCGGTGTGAAGGTTGCGGGTTCGACCCCCGCCCCACCATCCATTTTATTTCTGTTCTGAATCGATCCTGTCATTATCGATCCATAGATGTTCCGGATCTGAAACGTAGGTTGTAAAAAACGCGGCCACGGCAAGTCCCTGACGGGGGCTAAATCCGCTGAACCGCTCGGTCCGGGCATGTCCACGGCTTGGGCACGTATCCGGCACCTAACATCACATAGGGATCCGCAATATAATAACGTAACGGGGGCGGCCGCAGTCATTCTTTTTTGGATTCCGGATGATCTTGTACGTAACCGTTAGTTGAGATATGTATATATAGAAGTTTAAACACTTTCCATTCAGTATAATCCGAAAGGAGTGTGAAAAATCATGGTTAAACAGTTCAAAACAGAGTCCAAGCGTATCTTGGATATGATGATCAATTCTATCTACACTCACAAGGAAATCTTCCTCAGAGAGCTCATCTCCAATGCATCCGATGCATTGGACAAACTGAACTACAAGGCTCTGAGCGACCAGTCCCTCGGAGTGTCAAGAGAGGATCTGAAGATCAACGTCTCCTGCGACAAGGACGCACGCACCGTCACCGTGTCCGACAACGGTATCGGAATGACCGCCGACGAACTCGAGAAGAACCTCGGTTACATCGCACACAGCGGAACCCTCGAGTTCAAGAAATCCCTCGAGGAGAACGCCGACAGCCAGTCCATCGGACAGTTCGGTGTGGGATTCTACTCCGCATTCATGGTCGCCGACAAGGTCACTGTCATCTCCAAATCCGCCGTCACCGGCGAATGTAACGAATGGGTGAGTTCCGGCGTCGACGGTTACACCATCGAGCCTGCCGAGAAGGAATCCGCAGGTACCGACATCATCATGCACATCAAAGAGGATGCCGAGGGAGAGGAATATTCAGAATTCCTCAACACCGAGACCCTCAAAGGACTTGTCGAGAAGTATTCCGACTACATCCGCTGGCCGATCCACATGACCGTGGAGGAGCACGAGTGGAAGGAGACCGGAGAGAAGGACGAGAAAGGTGAGCCCAAGAAGGACTACGTCACCACCAAGGTCGACAAGGTCGTCAACAGCATGGTCCCCATCTGGCAGAAATCCAAATCCGAAGTGGACGAGGCCAAATGCATCGAATTCTACAAGGACAAGTTCCACGACTTCGAAGATCCCGTCTCTGTCGTGAGGGTGAACGTGGAAGGAAACGTCACTTACAAAGCGATGCTCTTCATCCCCGCGAAAGCGCCTTACGACTTCTACTCCCGTGACTTCCAGCCCGGACTCCAGCTCTACAGCAACGGCGTCCTCATCATGGAGAACTGTGCGGACCTGCTTCCCTATTGCTTCAGGTTCGTGCGCGGTGTCGTGGACTCCCCCGACTTCTCGCTCAACATCTCCCGTGAGGTCCTGCAGCACGACCGTCAGCTGAAATCCGTCGGCAGCAACCTCACCAAGAAGATCAAGGCGGACCTCGAGCGCTTGATGAAGGACGAGCCTGAGAAATACGCCACCTTCTACGCAAGCTTCGGAAAGCAGATCAAATACGGTGTCGTCGACCAGTACGGTGCACAGGCCGATCTGCTGAAGGACCTGGTGATGTTCACATCTGCCAAACTCGACAAGGAGATCACCCTTGCGCAGTACGTGGATGCGATGCCCGAGTCCCAGAAGAAGATCTACTTTGTGACTGCTGAGACATCGGCACATGCAAAGAACCTGCCTCAGGTGGAACCCGTCCTCGAGAAGGATTACGATGTTCTTGTCTTCACCGACGAGATCGACACCTTTGTCACCAATATCCTCAGGAACTACAAGGAGAAGGAGTTCTGCAACGTGACCTCCGACGATCTCGGACTCGAGACCGAAGACGAGAAGAAAGAGGCCGAGAAGAAGGACGAGGAGTACAAGGACCTCATCGATTTCGCCAAGGAGACCCTTGGCGAGAATGTCAAGGCCGTCAAGATCTCCCACAAGCTGAAGAACCACGCGGTGCTGCTCAGCACCCAGGGCGGAATTACCTTCGAGATGGAGAAGTACTTCAAGGAGATGCCCGGTGCGAACGGTCCCGGACTCAAAGCAGAGAGGGTCCTTGAGCTCAATGCGGATTCCGGAGCATTCAAGTCCCTGCAGGACGCCTTCGCCAACGACAAGGAACGTGCCGCGGACATTGTCAAGGTCATGTACGGTCAGGCCTGCATCATGGCGGGTCAGGCCCTCGACGATCCTGTCGCATACTCGGATCTCGTCCTCAAGATGATCTGAGTCCGAACAAACTTCATTCCGCCGGCTTCACGCCGGCTTGTCTCTCCCCCTGCGTGTGTTCAGGAGAATGTGCGCAGGGTTTCCCTTTTTGTTATTTTCTCGGTTTGATGATCCGGATGACCGATCGATTCCGTATCGATCTTCCGTCAAGGCAATGAATCTGTTATGTCGATGTCCGTTTTTACGATCATTATATAAAAACAAAACATTACAAAAATACAAAAGATAAAACATCTTTAGCTTAATTTATTACTTATCTATATGTATATATATGTAATGATTACTACTATATTATGAATAATTTTGTAAATAAAACATTGATTTTAAGTAATTTTCGGAATTAATTAAATATCATCAATTTGATACTATATCCGCAAGTCGAGTTAAACTTGGCAGCTGGTTGCAGTTTGATGCATCAAAATACATCGGACTTTTGAGGAGTGTTTCATTTTGCGGTATTCCTAGATGGAGTATAGAACAAGTGGATACACAACCACAATTGGTCGCAATAACAAGGGTAATAATCGGTTGAAGGAGCAATACACATGAAGAAAACACTTGTAATGCTGATGGTAATAGCTGCGGTGTCCGCGATAGCCATCGCAGGATATTCCGAAAGGATCGACGCCGCCAGTGATCTTGATAGCGGTGTAGGGGACATCACTTGGAATTTCGAACCTGAAACAGGTACGTTGATCATAAACGGAAGTGGGCCGATGGACGACTACACTGCCACGGATGTTCCATGGATTGATTATCAATCCTCAATCAAAACCGTCATCATCGGGGATTCGGTCACATCTGTGGGTTCATATGCATTCTACAACTGCACATCTCTCACCACCGTGAATATTTCCGGCTCCGTGATCTGGATCAAGGACAGCGCGTTCCAAGGATGCACCGCCCTTACGTGGGTCGTCATTCCCGATTCCGTCGTTTACCTCGGATACAACTCTTTCCGCGGATGTATCTCTCTGACGTCGGTGGAGATGGGAGATTCGATCTCCACTGTTTCAAGCGGTGCGTTCCGTGACTGCACCTCACTTCAGTCGGTGAACCTTCCGGGTTCTGTCAGGTCCCTCGGCGATTATACGTTCTACAACTGTACCGACCTGCTTTATGTGGTCATCGACGGTCCCCTCGAGTACATTCCGAACGGGACCTTCAGCAACTGCACCTCCCTTTCTTTCGTTGCGATCCCCGAATCGGTCACCGCCATCGGATACCAGGCATTCTACAACTGCACTTCTCTCACCGCTGTATACATTCCTGAGTCCGTCATCGCCATCAACGACTATGCGTTCTACAACTGTGGTTCGCTTTTATCAGCCGTCATCCCTGAGTCCGTGACGTATCTCGGGCCGTCTGCTTTCGAGAACTGCATCAATCTTAGGGAGCTCACCATCCCTGCAAGTCTTGACAGCGTTGTTTCCAACGACCGTCCTGTATTCGAAGGATGTGTCAATATCGAAAAGGTCACTTTCACGGCCGGTACAGGGAACTGGTATTCCTACGGTGCCGACAGTTCCCAACCCTCATACTACGGATATACGCCGTGGCAGTCAAGCAAGGGAACCCTGACGGTCGTTTACATGTCCGACGGCATACGTGACGTCGGTGCCTGTATGTTCGAGAACTGCACAGTACTCGAAGATCTGACCCTTTCTGCCACGATCGTCACCATCGGCGACAGTGCATTCTGCAACTGCTCTTCACTCACCTCCCTTACCATTCCTGATTCCGTGACCTCGATAGGTTATGCTGCGTTCAGCGGATGTTCATCTATCGTCACGCTCATCATTCCCGATTCAGTGACCTCTGTCGGGGCATCTGCATTCAAGGATTGCAGTTCCATAACAGAGCTCACTGTCCCGATAAGTCTCGATTGTGTCGTATCCGAGTCCCAACCTGCGTTCGAGGGCTGTCAAAGTATCGAGAAGGTCACTTTCACTGCCGGATCCGGCGTCGGTTACAATTACAGCACCAGTTGGGGAAAAGTGGATACCCCCTGGCGTCTGTCCGGTACCTCTCAGGTCATCCTATGTGACGGTGTGAAGACCATCGGTACCTACACTTTCTATCAATGTACCTTTCTGGAATCGGTAACATTCTGTGATACACTTGTGTCGATCGGAGACAACGCGTTCAACGAATGCCGTTCCCTGACCTCGGTCGTCATCCCCGATTCGGTCATCACAATCGGGCTCCGTGCATTCCATAACTGTACCGCTTTAAGTTCTGTGAAGATCGGAAACTCCGTCAACACGATCGGAGAGAGGGCATTCGATAGCTGCGGTTCGCTTACCGATCTGACCTTAGGAAATTCCGTCGTCACAATCGGAACCGATGCGTTCTTCAGCACATCGATCAGAACCTTGATCATCCCCGATTCGGTCATCACGATCAGTTCCGGTGCATTCTCCACCTGTTTATGTCTTGAGTCGGTGGCCATCGGTAACTCCGTCACTCTGATCGGAGACAACGCATTCTCCGGCTGTACCGCCCTGAACTCTGTGACCGTGGGCAGGTCCGTGACCAGTATCGGAACCCATGCGTTCATCGGATGTCAGGCCCTTGCTTCAATAGAGCTGCCGGATTCTCTTCTGACCATTGGAGATTCTGCCTTCTTCTGCTGCATATCTTTGAAGTCGGTGGTCATCCCCGATTCGGTCATCACGATCGGAGATTCTGCATTCCTGACATGCAATTCCATGTCCACACTCGTGATCGGAAAGTCCGTCACCTCTATCGGAAATGCCGCATTCTACGGCTGTTCATCTTTGAGGTCACTGATTATCCCCGATTCGGTCATCACGATCGGAAGCGAGGCGTTCGGCATGTGTTGTGCTATCACTTCCGTGACGATCGGAAACTCCGTCACGACGATAGGGGCGAGTGCATTCCTGCACTGTATAGGACTTTCTTCGCTGACGATCGGAAACCCCGTCACCACGATAGAAGCGAGTGCCTTCTTCGACTGCACCCAACTCACCTCCGTCATCATCCCCGACTCTGTCATCACGATTGGTGTATCTGCATTCGATAGCTGTAAATCTCTTGTATCCGTCAGCATAGGTGACTCGGTCACTACGATCGGTGATTATGCCTTCTCATGCTGTTTATCTTTGAAGTCGGTGGTCATCCCCGATTCCGTGACCTCGCTCGGTAACGGTGCATTCTACCGTTGCGGCAGTTTGGAGAAATTGACCATTCCTGTGAGTCTGAACAGTGTCGGCAGCAATAAGGATCCTGTATTTTACGGATGCAGCTGTATCAACACGATCATATTCACTGCAGGGACCGGTGTCGGATTCGATTACGGTTCCGACAGCACTGTCAGGGCCTGGTATATGTGCACCCCTTGGCAGTACTCCGAGACCGGTCTGACGGTCATATTCTCTGAGGGTGTGGCTTCGATCGGAGCCTACATGTTCTACGGATGTTCGTTCATCGAATCGGTAGAATTCCCTGATTCGCTCATCTCAATCGGAGAATACTCTCTCCATGGATGTACTGCTCTGACCTCAGTGACCATTCCTGGTTCGGTCGTCTCCATCCGGGCCGATGCTTTCAGCAACTGTACCTCTCTGACCAGCATTTCTCTCCCCGATTCGCTGAAGCTGATAGGCCTGGGTGCTTTCCGTCACTGTACTGCTCTGACCTCAGTGACCATTCCGGATTCCGTCACTGCGATAGGGAACTATCTGTTCTACGATTGTACCTCTCTGACCTCGGTTACACTCGGAAGTTCCGTCACTTCGATCGGAACAAGTGCGTTCGCCGGCTGTCCTCTTGAATACCTGGCGGTCCTTGGAAATCTCTCACTTATCGCTGAAAATGCGTTTGGGGAGTTAACGTTCTGGGATCAGGACGGCAACAGCCTTCCGATCGATCCTGAGGTTCTTTCAGGACACGTTTTCATTGGTACTGACAGCAAATTGGTCAGACAGTGATATTGGCTTGAATTCCCAAGAAACATCTTACCTCTTCAGCAAAGAATCTAAAAGTTCTTTGCTGACCCCCCTTCTATTATTATTTCTTATCTGTACCTTGTGTTGATTCAATTGAGAACATGGTGCCTGGTATACGGTGAATTGGATCAGGACATGTTCTCCCAGTTTGAATTCTTGTTTGCAATGCGATTTTTTCATTTTATGTAGATCTATTCGATTACAAAAATGTGGAGACGGATTGTGTTCCGGAACTCCAGAATATCATTAAAAATTGTAACATATTGTAATCAGTACTAGATTAATCGTGATTTTACTGTATC
>CAVGRR010000067.1:0-8593 GCA_963631655.1 Eggerthellaceae bacterium | reverse complement strand
ATGCTGAACACGGTCTTGTCACGGAAGGGTCCGAAATTTTCAAACGAAAAATCGACCAACATAATTGATAATGCAATTTCAAGTATAAATCGGTAATTATTTTACCAAAATTGAATTGAAATTGTAATAAGATTCATTAAGACCGGCCCGTATCCGGGGTTTTTATGAATCACTTCACAATCGTATTTTTCTCTTTCAAAAACCCCTCATCCACCCTATTTTCCCCATATTCTACGATTTCCCTCAAAAACGGTTCGAAATCCGCAATATTTAAGGACTTTTGATGAAACTATTAATACCCCGTCGGCTGATAGTGTCTTGTAGGGCAGAGCAGTCTGTTACAAGTGCATCCCATCCCTTCTGGTACGGCTGGTCTGTCCTCCAATCTTCTGTAAAATTCTGTATGAATCACGGCATAAGGCTGTATTTTCGCCCTTCCGCCTTATTTATATTATATAGAATAAAAACCATAGCCGTCTGATTAAATGGTCCTAGACGGATTGGGAAAATCCATCAGGGGGGTCCTCGACAGGATCAACAGTTCGAGTACCATCGACGAATCCCTCATCAAAGACATATCCAAAGAGCTTCAGCGTGCTCTTCTCCAGGCGGATGTCAACGTCCAGCTGGTCCTCAAGCTGACCAACAGCGTCAAGGACAGGGCTCTCAACGAGAAGCCTCCGGCAGGAAAGTCCGCCAAGCAGCATGTCACCCGTATCATCTATGAGGAGCTTGTCAACCTCCTCAAGAACGGCGAACCAATCGCACTGAAGCCGCAGACCATCATGCTGGTCGGTCTGTACGGTCAGGGTAAGACCACCACCGCCGGAAAACTCGCCAATTATTTCATCAAGAAGGGTTTCACCGTCGGTCTCATCGGTGCGGATGTGTACCGTCCCGCCGCATTGGACCAGCTGACGCAGCTCGGTCAGAAGGTGGGTGCCGAGGTCTACGGTGAAAGAGACCAGCCAGACGCCGTGAAGATCGTGCGCGACGGTCTCGCCAAGTTCGCGGATAAGAAGATCAAGATCATCGATACCTCCGGACGTCACGCTCTGGAGGACGACCTCATCAAGGAGATCGAGGACATCGCCGAGGTCGCACATCCCGACGAGAGGGTTCTGGTCCTTGATTCCCAGGTCGGTCAGCAGGCGGGTCCGCAGGCCGATGCGTTCAACAAGGCAGTGGATGTCACCGGTGTCATCCTCACCAAGATGGACGGTACCGCAAAGGGAGGAGGAGCCTTATCGGCTGTCGCCACCACCGACGCGAGGATCGTCTTCCTCGGAGTCGGAGAGCACATCCGCGACCTGGAATCCTTCGATGCCGACCGTTTCATCTCCCGTTTATTGGGAATGGGTGACCTTGCAAGCCTTGTGGAGATCGCCAAGGACGAGATGGCGAACGAGGAGACGGACCTCGAGGAACTCAGCAAGAACCTCATGTCCGGCCGTTTCACCCTCAACGACATGTACGCCCAGATGACGGCTGTGAAGAAAATGGGCGCCCTGAAGAAACTGGTCGGAATGCTGCCCGGATTCAGCAAGATGGAGGACAAGATCGACTTCGACGCCTCGCAGGCAAGATTGGATCAGTATAGGGTTATGATGCAGTCCATGACCAACGAGGAGAAGGAGAACCCCAACATCATCAAAGGAAAGCGTCTTGAGAGGATCGCCAAGGGAGCAGGCGTCAAGAACAGCGACGTCAAGGAACTTCTCAAGCAGTACAACAACAGCAAGAAGATGGTGTCCTCCGTGTCCAAGGACCGTAAGATGCGTAAGAAGATGCAGAAGCAGTTCGGCGACATGGACGATGAGACCCTTAAGAAACTGCAGTCCGGTGAAGATCTATGAGGTATTTCGTCATCACCGGGCACAATGCATCCACTGACGGAGCGTTCAAGCTCGATGATCTCGCAGGCGGGGCAGGGAGATTGGATATCCTCTGCCGCTGTGTGAACTCCGCATTCGTCATGAGCCACAATCTCCGTAAAGATGCGGAGATCTACCTTGTTCTCGAAGGAGGAGAGGATGCGCCCAAGACCGTGAGGATCTCCGGTCAGACGGTGAAATATCTCAATCCCGATGAAAGGAGCACGGCCTCTCTCATCCGCAACGCACTGCTGAAGAAACTCCCGCCGGGAATGGAACTGAACTCCTCCCCCGGAGTGTTCATCTCGAGGATGTCATTTGCGGATGTTATCGAGAAACTCTCTGCTATGGGCACTTTCGTGTATCTGAAGGAGGACGGGGTCGACTGCAGGGACTTCGAGTTCCCTGAGAATCCCATCTTCGTTCTCGGAGACAACCACGACCTCACCCCCGAAGAGGAGGAGGTCCTGCTGGCACATTCGCCGGCGAAGATCAATGTCGGGCCTGTGAGCCTTCATGCAGATCATTGCATGATCCTGGTGCAGAACGAACTGGACAGGAGAGCAGCTACCGGAGGTAACTGAGATGCCTTACGACACCCGCGAGGACGCGCAGAAGGAGTATACTTTAAAGATCCCGCAGCACCACCACTGTCGCAAATGCGGCAATGCCTTCGTCGGAGAAGGTCTCTACTGCTCCGAGGAATGTAAGAAGACCGACGGAGAACAGGCGAGGAAGAGCCTGAGGAAGTACGCGATCGTGGTCGTCATCCTCTGGGCGGTGACCATCGGCGTCATCGTGGGGTTCGGTCTATGAAGACCGCGGTGGCCGGTACATTCGATGTGATCCATGACGGGCACAGGGCACTGTTCGACCGTGCCTTCGGGCTCGGATCCGAGGTCTGTGTCGGATTGACCTCTGATAAAATGGCCTCCGAGGCCCGCAGCGATTTTCTTCCCTATCATTTAAGGAAAAAGGCGTTGGAGGACGAGCTGGCACATTACGGGAAACCGTTCACCATCTTCGAACTGAACGACCTCTACGGCGATCCGGAGATCATGGACGCCGTCGATGTTCTTGTCGTTTCCAAGGAAACGGAATCCAACGGTTACAAGGTCAATGCGGAGAGGGAATCGAGGGGAGTACGTCCTCTGATCATCTCTGTTGTCCCATTGGTCATGGCCTCCGACGGGAACAAGGTAAGCGCCCACCTCATCCTTGAAGGGAAGTACGGACGCGACGGTTCCGCCGATGTGATAGATATCGTGGTCGGCTCCGCCAACCACGTGAAGATCGAGGCTGTGCGTTCGGTTATGGAACGCATCTACGGAAAGGTGAAGGTCACCGGAGTGGATGTTCCCAGCGGAGTTCCCGATCAGCCTAAGGAAGAACAGACAAGGGAAGGTGCCGTCAACCGTGCCAAGGCCGCTTTGGGAGACCATGATCTCTCTGTGGGTATCGAAGCGGGTGTCTTCGAATGTCCCGACGGACTTTATGATTTTCAATATTGTGCGGTCCTCGACAGGAACGGACGTATAACAGTAGGCAGCGGACCCGGTTTCATGTATCCGTCTAAGGTGGCGGAGCTGGTCCGTAAGGGAAGTACTGTCGGAGATGCCATGAAAACGGTGTTCGGACAGAAGGACATCGGAAAGGGGCAGGGTGCCATCGGTTACCTGAGCAAGGGACTGCTTGACAGGAAGGCCCTCACCGAGCAGTCTGTGACCGCGGCCATGGTCCCGAGACTCAATGACACATATGCAGACGATCAGTGAGCTTCCCGAAGATTCGCCGTACACCATCGACGAATGCAAGATCCGCGGTTATGCGGATTCAGTCGCGATTCCTGAGAACGAGGATGATATCCGTTCCGTCATCCGGTCGGGAGCGAAGATCACAGTATCCGGTATGCGCACCGGGATGTGCGGAGGTTCCGTTCCTTATGGGGGAACCGTCCTTTCCATGGAGCGTTTCGATAAGATCCTCGGTGTGGGTAAAGACGAACGCGGTTTCTATGTGAGAGTGCAGCCGTTCGTCACCGTCCGCAGGCTCAATGAGTTCCTGAGACGTAAGGAATATCTTTCGGTACCGTCGCTGACCGAAGGTGCCGCTGAAGAAATATCAAAAGACCCAGACGGTTATTTTTACCCTGTGGATCCGACTGAATTGGACGGTTCCTTGGGAGGGAATATAGCTTCCAATGCATCGGGGCCGAGGACGTTCAAGTACGGTCCGACCAGGAACTGGGTGAGAAGGGTAAGGGTCGTTCTCTCCGACAGAAGCATATTGGATATCAAACGCGGGGACATCACAGCCGACGGACGTGTCCTGAAGATCCCGTTCTCCGAGGGGATCAGAACTGTCAAGATGCCCGACTACGAGTTCAACACCTCTGTTAAGAACGCCGCAGGTCTGTTCTCAAAGGATGGGATGGATGCCGTCGATCTCTTCGTGGGAAGCGAGGGGATATTCGGTGTGATAACCGAAGCGGACCTGTATCTGGCACATTCACATCCGCTCATCAGCAACATCCTCTTTCTGCCGAACGACGGGGATGCATATGCACTTTCAAGAGACTTCACTACGACGGGCGTAATCCCCGAATTCCTTGAATTCTTTGATTCGGGTTCCTTGGACCTCATCCGCAGGTCCCGTGTGGACGATCCGCGGTTCACCGAGATGCCCGATATTCCTGAAGATGCAGGTTCCGCATTGTTTTTTGATTTGCCCATGAATGAGGGTCTGGCACATTCATATTCGTTGTTGGAACCGGTCATAAAGAAGCACGGCGGATCGCTTGAGAAGAGCTGGTGCGGATACGAACTGAAGGACAGGGAGAGGTTCTTCGCCTTCAGGCATTCGGTCCCGCAGACCATTTTCGAATATGTGGCGAGACTGAAAGGTTCGTCGGCCCCGAAGATCAACAAGATGGGTACCGACATGTCGGTCCCGCTTGACCGTTTGGACGAGATGATGGCGTATTACGACGAGGTCATCACCCGGTATGGCTTGGAGTATGTGATCTTCGGACACATAGGGAACGGACATCCCCACGTGGAGATCATCCTGAAGGACATGGACGATTTCGAGAAGGCCAAAAAGGCATATCTGGAACTTGCTCAGAAGGCCATCGATCTCGGAGGGTCGCCGAGTGCCGAGCACGGTATCGGAAAGATGAAGACCCAGTACGTCGAAATGATGTACGGAAAGAAGGGCGTCGACGAGATGAGAGCCGTGAAGAAGGTCATGGATCCCGAAGGGAAGTTCAATCCAGGGAACATATTCTCTCTTTGATTTCGACAGCCAATGAACGTTAAACAGTCAGAGTTTTTGTAACACGAATGAATGTTTCCTGCAAGGAGGACCGAAAGTGCACTATACCGTCTTTGTAAAACAGGTTCCGGACACGTCGCAGATCAGCGTCGACGAGAACGGGAACCTTCTCCGTGCCGGAGTTCCGTCGGTCCTCGATCCCCATTCCGAACATGCTCTCGAACTCGCATTGAGGATAAAAGACGAAGGAGATAAGATCTCAGTTGTGACGATGGGTCCGAATCAGGCCGAATCCGCATTGAGAAGATGCCTCGAGATCGGTGCCGATGAGGCATATCTTCTTTCGGACAAAGCATTCGCCGGAGCGGACGTCTATGCCACCGCCCGCACCCTGACGGCATTCGTGAGATCATATGTGCCAGACAGCGATCTTCTGTTCTTCGGGAAGCAGAGTATGGACGGCAGCACGGGTCAGACCCCGGCAGAGGTGGCCGAGATGCTCGGTGTTGAACAGTTCTATTATGTCACCTCCGTGGGAAAGGATGAGAGCGGAATCACCGCAGTTCAGGACTACGGGGATGAGATACGCACCTGCAGGGTCCCGAAAGGTTCTGTTCTATCAGTGTCGGAGGGCGACATCAACCGCAGACTGCCTTCGATAAGCAGGTATCTCGAAATGTCCCAGAAGGAGATAACCGTCCTTGACAGGATCGCTCTGGGACTTGGGAATTATTCAGTGGGGACCAAGGGATCGCCCACATCAATAGTCAAAACGGAGACCGTCCGTGCGTCGAGGTCTGGTATCGTTATTGACGATTCCGATCCCGCAAAGGCGGCCGAACACATCAGGGGGCTGTTCTGATGGGCTGCGAATCATGTTCATCTGGGTCCTGTTCGGGAGAGAAGGGCGGTCTTCCGCCCGGAATGCTGCAGGCATACAAACTCAATGTCAACCGTTCAGACGGATTTCTGGTCTGGATCGAGATCGAAAGGGATACCGACGGTGTGCACATCAGCGACTGTTCCAAGGAGATCCTCGGAAAAGTGCGTGCTATGGATGCCGGAAGGTCCCGGGTCTGGGGTGTCGTGTTCGGGCATCTGGAACTCAAACCGCTGTACGGTGAGATATTCGCCCTGGGTGTGGAGACCCTCTATGAGGTCCACGATAAGAGACTCATAGATTTCCACCCCGAGGTGTATGCCGACAATATCGCACAGATAGTCATTCGTACCGAGCCTGCCGCGGTGCTTTTCGGTGCCACTTCGAGAGGAAAGGAACTCGCTCCCCGTGTGGCCGCAAAGCTTCAGACAGGTCTCACCGCCGACTGTACTGATCTCTCACTGGAGGACCGTACCCTGTACATGACCCGTCCCGCATTCGGAGGGAATCTGCTTGCGACCATAAGATGTTCAACCTTTCCGCAGATGGCGACCGTACGTCCTGGCACATTCGCTCTGCCTGAGCCGATTGATGATGCCCGCGGCACCGTGATCTACTGGCAGAACACCTGCGGTGTTCTGAAAGATATTATCTCTTCAAAACCAGAAACAGGTCCGGTCGACGATATCTCGAAGGCAAGGATCATCATCGCCCTGGGTGCCGGAGTTTCCAGGCCCTCGATAAAAGTGGCAGAGGAGATAGCCTCCAGGATCGGTGCTTCGGTGGCCTGTTCGCGTAAACTGGTCGAAAAAGGGTGGCTGAATCAGTCCCGTCAGGTGGGTCAGACCGGAAGGACCGTCGCCCCTGACATCTATCTTGCATTCGGTATCGCCGGAACGCTGCAGCACCTTGCAGGTATGTCCTCCTCCGGGAAGATCATTGCCGTCAACAAAGACCCAGACGCTCCGATCTCGCACGTCGCGGATGAGATGATCATCGGCGATGCAGACTCCATCCTGAAGGAACTTCACAGGTCCCTTTTCTGATCTTTTCGGGAACCTATATCTATTTCCGCTTGAATCAGCCTGCATGAACTCAGAGATCCAAAAGCGTGTTCTTGCGATACACGACATCTCATGCGTCGGAAAATGCTCTTTGACAGTCGCACTTCCTATCATCTCGGCCACGGGCATCGAGGTCCCCAGCCTTCCCACCGCCGTCCTTTCTACCCACACCGGCGGTTTCACCGGATACACCTACCGCGACCTCACCGAGGATATGATCCCCATCCTCAACCACTGGAAGTCGCTGGGACTTCAGTTCGAAGGTATCTACACCGGATTCCTCGGTTCCTTCGAGCAGATCGACATCGTTTCCCAGATAATCGACGAAGTTGGAAAGAAGGCCAAGGTCATTGTCGATCCCGTGATGGCCGACAACGGAAAACTGTACGCCATCTTCCCCGAGAACTTCCCCCAAGGAATGAAGAAACTGTGTTCGAAGGCGGACCTCATTCTTCCCAACATCACCGAGGCAGTTCTGATGCTCGGCAAGGAGTATGTGGAAGGACCTTACACCAGGGAATACATCGAGAATCTCCTGAAGGAGCTTTCCGGACTTGGACCGAAACACATCGCCCTCACCGGAGTTTACTTCGAGACGCACAATCTCGGTGCCGCCTGTTACGATGCGGAGACCGGAAAGATCTCCTATGCGTTCGCTGAGAAGATCCCCGGTTACTATCACGGTACCGGAGACGTGTTCAGTTCTGTTGTTACCGCATGTATGATGAACGATGTCGCATTGGACCGTGCCATAGAGATCGCAGTTGATTTCACCCAGAAGAGCATCGTCCGCACCTACAAGGCGGGCACCGATGTGAAATACGGTGTCAACTTCGAGGCAGGTATCCCGAGGCTGCTGAACCAGCTCGGGCTCAAAGAGTAAACTCATTTTCACCTGTCTGGGTCTTTTGTCCGGACAGGTGTTCTCCTCTCAGTCGTAACTGAATTTCATGTCTTCGGGCTTCTGATCCATCTCTTTGATGAATGCCGAAGCGAACAGGGGGTAATGTTCTATTCCGCCCTCATCCGTGAAGATGTTCCCTGTCTCGAATATGATCCTTCTCGACACCTGGAAGTAATCTTCGATTCTGTCTATAGAACGGAAGTTCCTTTTCTTTCCGGATTTCACTTCTATGGCGGCTATTCCGTTCCGGAATTCAAGGACGAAATCGATCTCCATCCTGCCGTCGCCCTTGTCCTTGCGGTAGAATGTCGGTGCGATCCCGTTCTTCATCAGGGCCTCGGCCACTGCATTTTCAGTGGCCGCACCCATGTTGTAGGAATTGTCTCCTTTGTATACTGCAGCTTTTGCCTTGTCCCCGTAGGCATCGAGAAGCATGCCTGTGTCCGAAAGATACACCTTGAAATTGTCTTTTTTGATCTGCTTGCTCAGCGGGAGCGTCGGCTGGCTCAATGCATAGCAGAAATTCCCGTAACCTGCATCCTTGATCCAAAGCAGATTCTCCATGTAACGTTGGGAGGACATCCTCGTGCCCTCGCCT
>CAVGRR010000066.1:0-8650 GCA_963631655.1 Eggerthellaceae bacterium | reverse complement strand
CAACGAAATTTATATTGAACGTACCACCCAGTCGGTCATCGTGTTCTTCGTGTATTCTATGTGGTTCTTCATCTTCGCCTGTATGGTGTACGTCTTCGGAGCGATCCTCGACGGTTACCAGAAATCCAGGAAACTGAAGTATTCCATGATCACCATCCTTCTGAACCTTGTCGCCGTGGGTCTGATCGTGAACGGTATCCTCGACTATATGATGGATTACGTCGGCATCTACAACACCGGTTACTTCAACTACATCATGGAGATCGCGGCCGGATTCGCTTTGGCCGTCGTCGCTTCCATGCTCCATTCGAAGGTCCGTAAGGTCTACAGGAGTTCCGTGAGCACGGAGGATGCGGATGAGGTTCACTGAGTGGGAATCTACATATCAAGACATCTGCAGGGATTTCGGATTCGATCCGGATTCCGATACGATGTCCGTGAGGTTACTGTGTTCCCTGACGCTGAATTCCGATCTGTGCGACTCCGATGCCATCATCGAAAGGATGACCGGAACGGTCTCTGTCATAGGGGATTCACCGGGGCTGGAGGAGGACCTTTCGTCACATGTCCCAGAAGGCTGTATACTGTGTTCCGGATCGGCCGTCGGAAGGCTGGTGTCCGCAGGATATCGGCCGGATATCGTCGTCACCGATCTCGACGGGGATATTGGACCTCAGCTGGGATCCAGTAGATCCGGTGCATTGACATTGATCCTGGCACATTCCGATAATACCGATCTCGTGAGGCAGTACGCACCCCAGTTCAAGGGACCTGTCGTCCTCACCACCCAGGGCAGACCGTTCGGAAATGCATTCTGTTTCGGAGGGTTCACCGACGGCGACCGTGCCGTCTGCACCGCAAGGGAGTTCGGAGCAAAGAAGATCCTTCTCTACGGATTCGACTTCGAACACCCCAATCCCAAGAAAGGTTCCGATCCCGATATGAAACTCCGCAAGCTGTCCTGGGCCCGCAGGATTATATATGGAAACGGCGGGGACGACGTTATCAATATATCGGAAAAGCGCCGTCAGCGACCTTGATCTTATACCGGAGGCAGGTCAATGAACACGACCGCGATAATCCTGATCATCCTAGTCATCATATACATCCCGTTCTGGATCATGGTAAGAACGAATCCCAAGTGGAAGGAACGCGGCTTCGAGAAGTACGGTCCCACGATCAAGATAAACACCCATCTGGGTCTTCGTTTCATCGACCGTTTCGGAAGATATAAGAGATTCTGGAGGGCCTACGGAGTATTCTCGCAGATCATCTCCTTTGCTCTGATGATCATGATGATCTTCATTATGGTGGTGGCGGTGCTGAACCTGCCGGACACCCTGAGCAGCGGAGGAGTGGGGCTGGAATACGTTCTCGCCATCCCCGGGCTGAACCCTCTCTTGCCGTTTTGGTTCGGACTGCTGGCACTTATCATCGCATTGGTGTTCCACGAGATGGCGCACGGACTGCAGAGCCGTGCGAACGACGTCGGTGTGAAGCACACCGGACTGCTTTACGGAGTGGTCCCGCTCGGTGCCTTCGTGGAGCCTGACGAGAAGGATGTGGAGAAGGCGTCCCGCAGGGCACGTCTGGACATCTACACTGCAGGAATAACCACCAACTTCGTCATCGCGGCGGTGGCGTTCCTGATATTCTCCTGCGGAATGCTCGGGGGGATCTCATCTCCTTACGAGGACAATGCCGCGGTCTACAACGAGGTCACCGGTTCTCCCGCTTACGATGCGGGTATTCCCGCCGGGGCCATAATCACCGAGATAGGTGGCGTTCCTTTCAGCTACACTTCCGACTATTATGACAGTCCTCAGTACTCCTGGCACATCGGCGATCCTGTCGAAGTGACCTACATTATGGAGGACAAGGTCGAACATACGGCGACCGTGGTCTGGGGAGTCTACGCCGAAAAGACGGTCGACGGTTCTCCTGCTGCGGGTATTCTCGATAAGAGTACGATAGCTTCGGTCGTTTACAAGGGAACGACATACTACATCTACACCGCTCAGGCGTTCTCTTCGTTCATGTCGATCACGCACGAAGGAGATGTGCTCACTGTCAACTACGTGAAACTGGTCGACGGAACATACACCTCCCAAACTGCTGATATCACCCTCAAAGGAAACAACGGGATCGGGTATCTGGGTATTTACACGACCACTGCCGGAATGACCCTGATCACTCCTTCCGCTCTGTTATCCACTGCAGCGAATCCGATCTATGGTGCCGATGGCATCACCGGAATCGTCTCCGGAATGATGTCTTACATCGCACACCCGTTCAGCGGATTCGATCCTGTCCCCGAGAACCTCCAGTGGTGGTACGGAGACCAGCACGCAGGCTTCTGGGACATGTGCAGGATCCTGTTCTGGATCTTCTGGCTGAACATCCTGTTGGGTATCACCAACGCCATTCCCGCCCTTCCGTTCGACGGCGGTCTGGTCCTCATGGGCTGGGTCGACAAGGTCTATGAGAATAGGGGGCTCACCGACAAGGAGGAAAGGGCCCGGAGGACCAACGAGGTCGTCAGGAACATATCCTCGCTGATGATCTTCCTGTATCTGCTGATTATCGTTTCAGCGATCATGTGATGTTCTTGATCTGAACATCTGGGACATCTGCTCCCCCGTCAGGGGGAGCCTCCGATGTCCCGAAATATTATCGAAAATAGGTAATGTTTCTCGGAGAGGCTCAGAGATTCTTCTTGGGCCTGCATCCGGTGATGATGTCCTTGCTGAAGTCGAACAGGGTTCCCTTCTCGTCGCCCATGGTGAGGTCGAGCTTTCCGGAGTCGTTCACTTTGCCGACGACGGCACCGTCGCACTTCACTTCTTTGAAGATCTCGATGACCCTTGCGGAATTCTCGGGCGGACATGCATATACGAAACCGCATCCCTGGTAACACAGGATCCACTTGATCAGGTCGGGACAGTTCTTCGGGACCGGAATTTTATCGATATCCACGGTACCGCCCATCTCCGAGGTCTCGAGCATCATACCCAGGGTACCGATTGAACCGGGGTTGCTCATGTCCTTTCCGGAGTGCACCAGTTTCTCATCCGCCACCTGAGCGGCGGCCTCCATCTGTTTCCTCACGAGCTTCGGATCTTTGGCCAAAGTGGTGAGCCACGCATAGGGCAGGTTGTCGGGGAAGTGACCTTCCAGGTCCATCACGAAGACGATATCGTCACCGGGTTCCGCGGTCGAACTTCTGATGAGGTTCTCCTTCTTCACCTCGCCGATGATGGCGACATCGATGGCATGGTAATCGCAGTCGGGGTGGGTGTGTCCTCCCACGATAGGCACTTCGAACCTCCTGACTCCCTCTTCCAGTCCTCTTAGCAGACGCCCGCAGATCTGGTCGTTGGAGGCAGACATCACATCGACCATCGCGGTGGCCCTTCCGCCCATGGCGGCTATGTCGTTCACATTCACCAGAACGGCGAAGTATCCCGCCATATAGGGGTCGGTGGCGACCAGGGACTCCATGATACCGTCCGTCGCGAAGAGGATGTATCTGTCGCCCATGTCGATGGCGGCGGCGTCCTCTCCTTCGGCGGCCTTGACCCTCGGGAATTTATCCGTGGGCAGGAAATCCACGACCTCGTGGATCCTGTGTTTTCTGGTCACACCCGGAAATTCCCTAATAGCGCTGATTATATCCTGAAGCTGCATTCCTACCGCCTTTGTCAATAAGGCGTGATTCGGAATCTTTGTTATATAATGTGCGTTCATCGAATTAGGGATACCTACAGATATTACGCAATATACTTAAATGTAACATTGAGTATGTTCTGAGTACATGAAAGGTATACTGTTGGTTGCGTACGGTTCCAAAGAACCCGATGCCGAGGAGACCATGAGGGTCCAGGCCCGCAAACTCGAGGAGATCCGCGGACAGAAGGTCTACACCGGATTCTTCAGGGTTTCCAAACCCTCCATTCAGGAAGCGATGTCCCAGATAGCCGCGGACGGGGTCGACAGCCTCGCCGTCGTCCCTCTGCTGATCTCGGACAGTTCCATGACCTCCGACCTTATTCCCGAAGCGATCGGAATGAAAGGCCATAAGGGCACGGTTGTCGTGGACTCCAAGGAGATAAAAGTGGCCATGTGCGGTGCCGTAGGTACCGATGCCGGTGTCGCAGATCTCCTGGTGAAAGAGATCGAGAAGGCGGGAGGAAAGAAGGACACTCCGATCCTCTTAATCGGTCATGGTTCCAAGGACGACAAGAATCCGGAAGCCGTTTATGAGGCATCCAAAGGCGTCAAGGCGAGGGGATACGTGAACCTCACCGTCTGCTTCAACGAGTTCTGTCATCCCACGGTCGAAGAGGCCTTCGATGTAGCTCTGCGTTACGCCGACGATAAGATACTGGCACTTCCGATGTTCATCTCCGACGGAGTGCACATCAAGAAGGACATCCCCCCGAAGATCGGACTGAAAGAGTTCGAGAACGAAGGCGATGTGGAGTACAAAGGAAAGAAGATCCACATCTTCCGCGAGTCGGGTATCGGTTCCGACCCGTATTTCGCTGAGGTCATCTCAAAACGTGTCGACCAGCTCTTTTCCGAGCTGTGAGATCACTTTCCCCGCCGTCAGGCGGGGTTCAACGGTACACAGATGTTGAACTTCAGTCTGTGTCCCGCTATAGAAGCGGACTCCCTGTCCCCTTCCAGAGCTTTTGAAAGCAGAACACCCAATTCATCGTCCTTTTTCGCTATCTGTGACATGACGGTGACCTTCATCTTCGACAGGTCCTCCATGATGTCGGAGAACATATCTCCTTCAAGGTAAGGGTGGATGATTCTCTTCGAATTGTGCAGCGAGAAACTGTTCGGATCGAGGACGAGACACACCGCCACTCCGTCCGCGATACGGTCCACGGACTCATAGTCCCAGCACCTCATTTCCCTGCAGAAGAGCAGTTTCCCGTCCGACAGTTTATAGAACCCTTCGTAACCGTTCTCCGACAGTATCTGGTTCCCTATTTTCCCTCCGAACCCGCCTATCGAACGCGTCTTCAGGGATTCTATTAGTTTCTTGATCTTCAGAAGTTCGAAATAATCTCTCTTTTGGATGATGGTCTCGATCATCTCCTCCCGGTCGGGATTGGCGAGACTGTCCGACAGCCTCAGACCTATCTTCCCGTACCCTTTGGAGGACACCGCATCCGCCAGGAAGGAGAACTTGGAATCTTCCTGATATAAGATGTCGAATCCGTCCTTCTCCGCCCCGTCGTTGAGAGATATTATCGTCACTCTGGCACATCTGTCGCTGTGGTCCTCGAACCTCGCCACGTCCGAACGTCCCAGGGAGTAGTATCCGTCCCAGTAATCGTCCGCCAGCGACTGTTCCAGCAGAGCTTCCGAACAGCTTTTCCTGATGTTGCCTTTTTTCGCTTTCAAGTCACTCTGTAATATGTGAAGTCCCAGATAATCCTTGGTATTGCACAGCCTGTGCGAAATTCTACACTTTGTCTGACATAATAATATAAACGAAAAGCGGCATATTGCAATGTTCTGTAATGAAGTCGATACTGCCAACCATACCAGAGGACAAGGTCTTTTATTTCCGCGTAGTGCAGACCGCGATTTTCACGTTCTTCGCTGTGATTTCGATTTGGCGCCTCTTCGCCTGGCATACCGACTCCTACGACAATCTGGTCGTCATGGGCGTATCTATGGCCAACCTCACGATGATCCTTTGCGGACTTCTGATCCTCGTCCTGTGGGCCGATTCCTATGCCAACCGCTCGTCGAGGTATTTCACCATATTGACGAGCGAGGTTTTCATTCTGATGTTCTTGGAGTCGATGTACTTCATAAACATCGGAGAATCGACCTACATCGATCTTCAGCCCGCCGTGCTCAGCATATGTTCCGCCATGATGCCGATCATCCTGTACACCTTCTGGGTCTATCTCATTAATGTTACCAGATACCACCTGAAGTTCCCAGTGGTGCGCCAGAAGCTGATGCTGGGTCTTATGCTCGTACATTATCTGATGCTGATAATCAATGCATTCACCGGGTGGATCTACTCCTTTGATGAAGGGGGTTGCATCGCCATCACGGACTACTATGCGGTGCTGATCGCCCCTCTTATTGCCATGTCGTTCATCGGCCTGTACGATGTGCTGACCAGGGTTTCCTCGAAGCGTCAGATCATCGCCATGGCTGTCTTCCTGTTCCTTCCGTGGTGCGGATACGCTGTGGACTGCTATCTTGATGTGGGGATGTCGTCCGTCTGTTTCGCCATCGCTCTGATCATCATCTACTGCAACTTCTATGTCTGGAGGGTGGAGGAGATCGTCAGTGTCGAAAGCGAACTCAAAGAACAGAGCACTGAAGCCCTTTTCTCCCAGATCAAGCCCCACTTCCTTTACAACTCGCTCACCTCGATCATGAACATCCCTGGAACCCCTGCGGACACCAGGGAGGTGATCTCTGACTTCGGAAAGTACCTGAGAGGAAACATAGATTCCCTGGTGTTCACCGCACCCATCCCCTTCAGGAGGGAGATAGAGCTCACTGAACTCTACTTTGAGATGGTGAAACTTCAGTTCGGGGACAAGCTGAAACTGCATACGGACCTGAAGACCCAGGACTTCCAGTTGCCGGTCATGACGATCCGTACACTTGCATCTCTGTGCATCGAATACGGCATCGCGCCTAAGGGATCCGGTACCATCTACATATCCACCAAAGAGACCGAGACCTCATTTGAGGTCAGGGTGGCCGACGACGGTGTCGGTTACGCCGGAACCGCTTCCGATCCCTACCTTATCGACAGGGAGAACGTGGCGGGATACAGTACGGTCAAGAAAGGACTCAAGGATATGATGAACGCTTCCATCTCCTATTACAGCGTGAAGGGTCAGGGAACCGCATTCAACATCAGGGTTCCGAAGATCCACAAGGCCCCCGTGGTCCCCGCATACATGCGTCAGAGAGGATCCTGATCTTCTGAAATATGTCGGAATTCCGATGTCTGGGTCTTTTGATTTTGTACCCGATATGTGACTTCGGAAACGGTGAATACGGGATACTCCGTATCCTTCAAAAATGGAAAATTCACGGAAAGGCCCTCCCGATATCCGTCAGGATATCCAGGAAGGAACCTCTCCGATCGATGCTGGTTTCAGTGATAGAACTGCTGGATTGAGGTTTCTGCCCAGGAGTACTGGCTCATGTACTCCCCGTAGAAGTTGTTGAACGCATCGGGGTTGCCGTTGAGGTAATCGTATGCGTCACAGTCGAAGTTGGCGGGGACCACACAGTAGTCTCCCTTCTCGAGGTTGACGATATCCGCTGCGTTCACGTTGGTGAGGGTTCTCTCGAGCTCCTTGACGATCTTGGTGAGATAGTCCTGGGACTTTCTGGTGAATGCCTCGTCCTGAAGCAGGATGCTGCACAGCTCCCTCCTGGAGACTCCGGATCCTTTACGGTCCACAAGGTATGCGAGAAGCTCTTTGGCGGGCTTCCTGGCGAAGTGCAGGGTCTCTCCGTCCACGAAGATGTCGAAGTTTCCGAAGGTGCGTATGAACACCCTCTTCTTGGGCGCCTCGACGGGGTTGCGGAGGTTCTCGATCTCCTTCTGGACATCTTTCCTGGAGATAGGCTTCATCAGGTATCCGCTGGCGTGGAGCGAGAACGCGTCCGATGCGTAGGCGGAATAACCGGTGGCGAAGATGATGTTCATTCTGGGGTTGATACCTTTCAGGTTCTTGGCCAGTTCCAGACCCGTCATGGTGGGCATGGTGACATCCAGGAACGCGATGTCCGGGGGGTTGCCTTTGGCGAATTCCAAGGCTTCTCTGGGGTTGTTGAACTGGTGGATCTCTCCGTCGGGGAGGGCCGCGGTGATCGCGGACACCAGGACTTCCAACGCATCTTGCTCATCATCTACTGCTAATACCTTCATATCTATCACTTTCAAGCAACATCATTTCTGGGGATCGTTATGGTGGCGACCGTTCCCTTGTTTATTTCACTCACTATGGTGATCCTGCCGCCGAGGACCTCCGATAATCTTTTCTTGGAATTTGCAATTCCGATGTGGTTCCTTCCGCCCCTTTCCACGGGCTGGTTCACATCGAATCCGACACCGTCGTCCTTTACGGTTATGACGTGGTCGGTATTGTTCTTTTCTGTTGTTATATTTACCGTTCCGCCGTTCTCCTTCTTGGTGATTCCGTGTTTGATGGCATTCTCCACCACCATCTGGAGGATGAGCGGGGGGATCTCGAAATCCTCATCCCTGATGTCGAAGTTGACATTGAGTTTGTCCTTGAACCTGAGTTTCTCCAGGCCCACATAGAGCTGCACGTGTTCGAGTTCCTTGGTGAACGGGATAGCCGTCTCCTCCGCGGATTTGAAGTTGTTGTGCAGATACTTGTCGAACAGCACGATGGCGTTTTTCATCTCCTGGGGGTTGCCGGGGAGGTCCCTGATCTTCATCAGCGTGGTGGAGACGAAGCTCGGCTGTAGCTGGGAGACGTACATGGTCTGCTTGAGGCTTCTCACGGAGTTCCTCTTCAGGACCAGTTCATAACCGTGGTTCACGTAGGTGTTGCCGTAGGTCAGGAATACCATGAACAGGAGTCCCAGGGTCAGGTTGTTGGACGACGGGTGCAGG
>CAVGRR010000065.1:0-8876 GCA_963631655.1 Eggerthellaceae bacterium | reverse complement strand
CTATTCGCGTAGGCTTTAGCCGGAGCGAAAGGCGAAATCAGCGCCGTGGGATAGGCTCAACCAGTTTTCACGTCATGGGTGTCATTTAGAGGCAGGGGGAGCAGATCCCCCGGCCCCCTGGGAATAGTTTTACTGCAGGTCGTCTCCGGCCGCGGTGCCTTCGAGCTGACGTATCTTGGAGAACCCGATCTTCGCAAGTGCCAGATACATTATGACGTAGAGCACGCAGACCGCCAGGGAAAGGACTCCGAGGACCATGATGAAATCCGAGTCCACGGTGGCGAGGACCATTCCGATGGTCGCCATCATGAAGAACATAAAGTTGATCATGGAGGAGACGGTTCCGCTGTTTCCGGGATAGCTCCTCATCAGCACACTCATTCCCCATGGACGGATGGTTGCTCCCGCCGTCACCAGGAACAGATAAGCGACCAGGAAGGTGACCCAGGAGTCATGGCCGACCGCGTACATGAGCACGGAACCGATCAGTCCGATCACGAAGAAGAGCGGGATCAGTTTCTTGTTAACTGTATGGCAGGTGACCTTGTTGATGACAGACATCATGATGATACTGAAGATCAGCGCACAGGCAAGTACGAGGGAATATTCTGTCTCCGAGAATCCGAAAGTGTCCTCGTATACGTACGAGGATACAGCGAGATATGCCATTAGAGGCAGGTTGAACAGGCAGATGATGATCAGGAAGGACATGAACGCACGGTCGCGGAACAGTCCTTTCATTCCGCTGAGCATGGCGGACATACCTCCGGTGACCCTCTGGTCCTCAGGAAGGGTCTCGGTCACGAAGAGTGAGATGATAAGGCAGATCACACCGAACAGGGCGGGTGCGATGAAGGTCTCCCTCCAGCCCCAGGTGCTGATAAGGGCGGCACCTGCGACTGGTGCGATGACAGGCCCCAGAACTCCGATCATTGCCACAATGTTCAGTGCCCTGGTCATGGCGGTACCGTAATAGGCATCCTTGACAAAGGCGGTGGAGATGGTCATGACCCCTCCGGAACCGAATGCCTGGAGAAGCCTCAGTATGATGAGGACCTCGATGGATTTCGCAAATGCTGCCGCGAAGGTCACGATGATATACAGGACAAGGAAACCGATGAGGAACTTCTTCCTTCCGTATTTATCAATGATAGGGCCGGTGACCAGCATAGAGATGGCCAACATCAGCATGAATCCGTAAAGGGTGATGTTCATGACTGACTCGGTGGTGTTCAGTTCTTCAACCATCGTGCTCAACGCAGGCAGATACATATCTGTAGAGATGGGTGCAAAACAGCTTAGCAGGATAATGAGCAGGAGGAACACTCCTGGTGACAGACGTTTTTGTTTTACGATCTCGGTCATCTTTCGTACTCCGATGAAGGGAGCCTCAGACCTTAATTTTTATATAAGCCCTTCTAATTTCCGAAAAATACATTGGATTAATTGAATGCCCTATTTAATGACCGGCGTTGGTTTACAAATCAACTATCTGGGTCTTTTAAGACCACAGGTGTCTCTGACCGGAACGGATCCCCGATCGGCCGATACAACTGTTTTTTAAGTATGCGGGGCTACAAGGTTCGATGTTCGGCTACACGGTCCCGCTGTACTCCCGCCTGACTGCAAGGGAGCTCGATTCCTACCAGAGGTATTACTGCGAGACCTGCCACCAGCTGAAGGACCAGTTCGGTCTTGTTTCAACTGCAGCCGTCAATTATGACATGTGTTTCAACACGATTGTCCTCAATGCGGTCATGGATGGAGACGACTCTTTCGAGAAGACCCCGAAGTCCTGGAAATGTGTCTTCCGTAAGCCGTATACCGATCAGGAACTGTTCAGACGCATGGCGGCGTACACCATCCTTCTCACCAAATGGGAGCTCTACGACGACCGCGTGGACAAGCCTTCGATAAAGACCCAGATAATCGATCTCGTGCTCAGCAGGGCCATCTCCAAAGCAGAGAACGAGTATCCCGAATACGACCGCATAGTCGGCAACGGATTCGAGGCGTTGAGAAAACTGGAGGCTGACGGATGCACCGATGCCGTGCGCATGGGTCAGGTGTTCGGCCACGCACTGACGGAACCCCTTTCGGATATAGCCGGGAAATACGATTCAGAACCGCTCCGTAAACTGTACACAGGTCTGACCACTGCCGTTTACGTGATGGATGCCATCGACGATCTGGAGGACGATTACCGCGACGGGACCTACAATCCGTTCGTCCGCGCCTGCCCCCGTTTCATCAACCGCGAGGATTACATGGCGCACAACCTCTACGACATCGCCCAGACGACCAATTCCGTACTGAAAGACCTTCAGGACACCTATGCGGAGCTTAGGAAGAGCATGGCGTTCATGAAAGAGGTCACCGACAACATCGTCTACCTCGGTATTCCGGAGTCCGCCAAGAACGCCATTTCCGGGCGCGGAGCGGCCAAGATGAGCGTCAAGAATGCTCTCGAACGCCGTAAGGACAGGGTATCGACATACTGAAGATCCGACCGTCTGGGTCATTCGTTTTTGATGTCGATGCAGAACGATCCCATCACGTTTAGTGCAGCTTCACCGAGACCGCGGTCATAAGATGCGACGAGCTTCGGATCGATGACGATCTCAGCTTCCGGAAGGAACGATCTTATCAGTGCCGCGTTCACCGCCACACAGATGTTGGTGGCGACACCGCACAGTTCGATGCGGTCGAAACCTCCCTCTGAAAGTCTTTCTGCGAGGGCGATACTGCCGAAGGTGTCCTTGCAGAAGATCTCCGCTTTACAGGACAGTTCCTCCAGTCTTCCGAAGATCCGCCAGCCTTCGGTGTCCTTTATGCAGTGCGGCACGGGGATGTGTCTTCCTTCGTTCGTACTGCTGTAATCGGGGCCGTGCGTGTCCATGGTGAAGAATACGGCCTCGCCCCCGTCAAGGGCCTCTGCGACCTTTCTGTAAAGGGGATCTTCGAGCGCCAGTGCATCCGCGCTGCCCAATGCACCGTCGACGAAGTCCTTTTGATAATCTACGACCACCAGCGCCTTCTTCATTGCATACCTCAGAAACGGATCTTCTCGTCGGGATAGGCTTCGAGGACGGCATCGAACACTTCGGACAGTGCGAGGTTGAACTGGGCCGCCACTTTGATGCAGCTCTTCTTCTCCGCATAGGCGTTGAGCACGTCGTTCTTGAGGGATTTCACGAGTTTGCATTTGACCGCATGCGGTTTGACCGTCTCGGGTGTGGGCGGGGTGTTCCATTTGCTGGTGTGGCATTTGGGGCACCTCTGCGGGGAGTCGTTGGCGGTTCCCCACTCGTGGTTGCATTTCATGCAGGTGTATCTGTAATATTTTTTGAGCCAGAGCGTGGAACGGCATTTGGGACAGTTCTTCGGCAGGGCGTCCCTCTTGCGGATTGCCCATTTGTGATTGCAGCGGGAACAGACGAGGATGGTCCCCGGAGGTACTTCAGGCGGAATAACGGTCGTGGTATGCATAAAGAATAATCAGTTGGATGTAATATAAAGAATTTGACGTATCTGTTCGTTACGGACTTTTATGTACCACTCATCCAACTCGTAAATGTACGGATTTTTAAGAAAGATTTTGCTAGGGGACCGATCGGTTATCGGCACCTATATCCAGATATTGTTGATTTCTACAAATTTTCTTTCGGAAACCGGTTTGATACGATTTACAAAAAAATACACCCGATCTGTGGTTGGATTATCGTTCTCATGCAGTCAGTTGCGGTTTGGAATGCTGGTGTCAATCAAGAATCGGCACTTTTTGGAAAATCGGAAATTTAAGTTCTGAATCTGTCCGTCAATCCTGTGAGAAGGGGTAAGTTTACCGAACGAATCGATTTTATTGTATACTTTATTGTATACTTTATTGTATAATTTTACGGGCAGTGATTTACTTTTGCTCTATATCGTAGTGGATCGTTATGGTCCACAACACGATAAACAGGATTCCTCAAGAAAATCCGTCGAAGCAGAAAATGCAAAAAACCTGGCGGGCGGGTGGGGATTCGAACCCCAGACATACAGCTTAGGAGGCTGTCTCCTTATCCGTGCTAGAATACCCGCCCAGTTGGTTTGTTAAAGTGTTTGTCCGATGAAAGGACAGCAGGAGATTTGGCTCCTGCTATATATCCTTTGCTTACTCGGTTTTAGGCTCTTCCTTCTTTGCGACGGTCCAGACCTCGACGAACTCGACGGTGTCGACTCCGAAGGCCTCACGGAGGTCGGAAACGACCTTGAACCTTGCAACGGGCCAGTCCTGGTTGAATTTGACTATGTCGGGGAGGGTGACGACGACCTTCTCTCCGGGGAAGTCGAACTTGAAGTCATCGGCCTTGGCGAAGTCTGCCTCGACGATGGCTTTTGCCTTCTCAGCGTTGTCGGTGATCTCTTCGGTGACGGTGACGACGTATTTCAGGTCGTGACCGGCGAGGGGGCTGTTGAAGTCAACCTTGACACGGCCTGCTCCGACGGAGAGGACGGTTCCGGCCTTGTTGCCGAGGGAGACGGTGAGTCCGGGGTAGGGGTTGATCTCCTGCTTGTAGAACTCTTTGATGGAGTGGGTCTCGATGAGCTTGGGGTTCTTGGGCCCTGCTGCTTCCTCGCAGGGGATCTCGACGGTGAATTCCTCTCCGACCTTGGCGTTGAGAATGGCGTCGTCAAGGGCGCAGAAGAGTTTCTTGGAACCGGCGATGTATGCCATGGGTGCGTAGGAATACTTCTCGTTGTAGATTCCGGCGTCTTTGGCTGCCTGTTCTTCGGTGGTGTCGTAAAGCCTGTCAGCGTCTGCGAGGTACGCTTTGTAGTTAAGTCTGATTACTTTCTTCTGGTCTGCCATGATGGTCACCTGATAGGGAATGTAATGTCAGCGCGATTACCTTCCATATTAAAAATGTATCTTACGTTATGACGGCAGTTCAGGCGTATCAGATAAGGCTTTTCCGATGCGGAATCGGTCAATGGCCGCGGCTGTTGAGGTCCCTGCTTCCGCGGAATTCCCCTACGACCTTTCCCGAGTCCCACTCCTCCACATAATAATGGAAATGCTTCTTGTATGATCTGAAGTCGACGTGGGTGTCGTTCCTGAGGCGGGCGTTGTAATCCTTGAAAACGTTGTCGAGGACCTGCTGAGGGTTGTCTGCGGTGACGATTCCCGCCCTTCCGTCGCGGAACCAATAGTGGAACTGGACCATAGGATGATAGTTCCATCTGTAAATAAAAACCTTTTTTCGAACGGGCCACCTAATATTCTTTTAATTTACTGTACTTACCCCTAATTGTAGGTGCCGGGTATGGACAATCCCTTTGGACAGATATCTTTGAAAAAACGTCAGATCGCATTCGTCGTTCTGATTGCTGCATTAATGTGCTTCCTCGGATCCGTTGTGAATTTAGGATCGGACAGTTCGTCTGCGGAGGAGCCGACGTCAAGCTGTGAACGTTTTTATTATGACAAATTGGACGGTCTCGAAAAGCAGATTTATGAAGGCTTTGACACTGCAACGGTTGAGAACCCTAATTTTACGATCAATGTCCCAGGCAGTATCGATAAGAAGGTCGATGACGTTACCGGGCAGTTGTCCGTACAAATCAATAATGTCTTTTCGCTCTATAAAGAGGATAATCTGTACAAGTACTGGTTAGGCAAATCATACTCTCTGAAGTATTCATGTTATGAGGAAACTAAAACCCTTTCTTCGGATGATTTCACTGTTGAACTGACCGATCTGATGCTAGATTATGGAAATACAAATGCTGTGATCGAGGACAATGTTGCCAAGATTAAGTCGGTGATCAGCGGTTATTCGGGTGGCATCGATACAACCTCTGTGTTCACCAAGGTACAGTCGATCCATTCCATTGTGACAGGCCTTCTGGAGTATGACAAGACCGTTCCCGATACGATGGTGCCCCGCAACATCGCCACTGTATTCCTCGGCGGATCGTTCGATGACCCAGCGCTGGTGGTCTGTGAAGGATATGCGAAGGCGTTCAAGGCGATCTGCGACTATTATGATGTTCCATGCATCATCGTCTCCGGCACCGGAGTCGGTTCCACAGGATCCGAGGGCCACATGTGGAACCAGGTCATGATCGACGGTGAATGGTATCTTGTCGACTGTACCTGGGATGACCAGTCTAAGAATATGTATTCGGACTTTATGCTTGTGGGATCTGATTCTGTTCCGGAGCATTTCCAAAAGATAACTGCCACAGAATCTCATGTTATTGACTCCACATACACCGCCTTCGAGATCGATCTGACCGAAAGTATGTATGAGCGCCCCTCATACGAGATCAGGCTTAAGACCGACAAAACGGACTGTGCTCTGCTGTATTACAACAGCGGCCAAAACATAGTGGTGCCTTACACTCCGGCCAAGGTCGATCAGTATTACACTTACACTTTTGCCGGCTGGGAAGTCGGCGGAACAACCGTCAGCGAACTTCCGACTGTTTCCGATGATGAGACTTATGTTGCAAATTTCAACTCGATTCAGAAAACCTATCATATTGTTTTCAAAGACAAATACGGCACAACATATTCACAGAATGATTACTCCTCGGGTAGTACGGTCATAATTCCCGCCGACCCTACAAAAAAGACCGACAAATATGCCTCATATGCCTTCAAGTACTGGAGCATCGACGGCGAGACCCAGGTTAAGGTCAAGACTGAGGCTCTCGAAGATGTCACGTATATCGCTGTTTATGAAGAGACTCTTTTCCATTATACTGTCACATTCAAAGATTACGATGACTCGCAGATCTCCACCAAAAGCGATTACACGTATGGTGCATCGATCGTTGCACCTGCAGATCCGGAACGTGAAATGACAAATACCCAGGTGTTCACTTTCAAGTGCTGGAACACATCTCCTGCAGGTGACGGATCCCAGTACAAGGATGTCGTGGAAGGGAACATAACCTATTATGCCATCTACACGGCAGAAGACAGGTATTACACGGTCATTCTGAAAGGTGCGGACGGTGCGGTCATCGGTGAGAGCAAGTATCTTTACGAAAGCACTCTGGTCCTTCCTGATTCGCTGATCGATGCCGAATGGAAAACGGAACTACCTGAAAAGGTCACTGCCGATGCGACATATACTGCAAAGGTCAGCACGGTGATTTCCCCTGCTGGGACTGTGGTCCTGACGTCTGACTCCAATACTGCGGCGGTCAGTTCGAAGGTCATCTCGGAAATGAAATCGCATTCCGGCGGAACGTTCAATCTTTCCACCGGAACGGTCACCTTCGATGCCGAAGCGGTGAAGAGCCTGGTCGCGGACCAGACCATTCAGGTGAACAAGAAATCCTTCAGTGCGCTGTCCGACTCGGCAAGATCCCAGCTCGGAAACGCGGAGGTCTACGAGATCACGTTCGGTGCCAACGATTCGGTGTTCTCCGCAGGATCCGCCACGGTCACCATCCCCTACAAATTGGCCCGCGGCCAGTCCGCCTCCGATGTGAAGCTCTTCTATGTGAACGGGGACGACCTGAGCTCTGTCGAATGCAGATACTATGACGGAAATGTCACCTTCTCGACCGGACATTTCTCCTACTATGCGATCCAGATCCCCGATGACTCATCGAGTATCGTCAATCTCATCAAGGACAATGTCGTCATTATCGCCATCTTGATCTTCGCCATCATCGGTATCGCGCTGTCATACAAGTTCAGCAAACCTTGAATCCCAAGGCCCTTGGCCGGTTTCCGGTCAGGGGTCTTTCAAATATGTTCCAGCATATCCATTTCTGGTAACTGTTCAGAACCCCCATCCTAAAAATGGTCAGATTTTGAAGTCTGGGACTCTTCATCCGAATATGATATCGGTGTTTCCCTCGAAAGCAGCGGTCAGTGCAGTGAATGCACTGACCCCGTTCTTACGTGCGGTGCCCGTGTAAGAAATGATATCAAGGAATTTCTGAGTGTGTTCTAGGTCACGGAACTGTCCGGAAACCTTCATTTTGACCTTGATGTACCGCACATCGCGTTCTGCCTGATTGTTATCAAATGGTACCTCAAAGTTCGTCACGAAATGACATACTTCGTCTTTGTGTTTCCGAAGACGCTTGATCAAAGCACGTTCTATTTTCATTGCGTGCGTATTTCCGTTCACTTTCGAAGGATATTCATTATCTGCAATATCCAGGATTGAGTCATAACGCCGAAGTATACGTTCGATCCGTGCATCATCAAAACAGGTTCCGCCTTTATCGATAACGAAATTCTTTGCTCTGTTCAAAGAGACCAGAAAACACGAGAACAGTTCAGGCCAAGAATGTTTCGGATATAGGTCTTTAATCCCGTTCAACTCCCGAAGAAGATGAGCGCAGCACAGAGCATGACCGGATCCATAAGAGAAATATGGGCGAAAACAGTCATGAACTGCCACGCCCGTGTATTCTTCCATGATCCCATGATGATTGATTCCTTCTCTTCCGCGTTTAGGATCAACTGTCTGAAGGAGATATTCTGAATTGGATGTGTTGTGGACCCAGTCGTTCTTACCATTGATGTGCAATCCGGTCTCGTCGGTGTTGATGACATTGCTCGCCAACAATCTTCTGCGGATTTCTTCAAGACTGGGAGCAACCTTGCTGGCACATTTGGAGACCATCGAAATTGCAGTGCCGGTAGAAATGGTCAGTCCGGTCATGTCTCTGATCAGTTTGGTAATGCGATCATAGCTCATGAAGCCGTAAGTGGTAAGAAGAGAAACAAACGTTGTAAGCGAGTTTCCATATTGGATGTATGCCTTGATGTCCTCCGGAAAGGTCCCTTTCAGGGACCTGCCGGAGGTATTCTGGCTGTCCGTTTTGTCACAATCGGCTTTCATTATGCAGTGTTCTGT
>CAVGRR010000064.1:0-9122 GCA_963631655.1 Eggerthellaceae bacterium | reverse complement strand
TCGGATACGCTTTTTATAATCAATGCACTTCACGAGGAACATGGCAAGCATAGTCGACACCATGTCAGACAGCAGGATCTCCCCCGAAGAGTTCGTCGCCTTCATCGAGATCAGCAAAGGAAGCAAGATGAAATACGAGATCGACGAGGAGAGCGGACTCATCGCAGTGGACCGTATCCTCTCCACTTCCACCGCATACCCCTGGAACTACGGACTCATCCCCAAGACCATCGCCCTCGACGGAGACCCCCTCGATGTCCTCGTCATCAGCAGCGAACCCATCGTCCCCGGGGCCCTCGCGAAATGCAGGCCCATCGGAGTTATGAGAATGGTGGACTCCGGCGACCAGGACGACAAGATCCTCTGCGTCATGCCCAAGGACCCCATGTACAAGGGCTACACCGACATCGCACAGCTCCCCGAGCACGTCGGAAAGGAGATCCAGCACTTCTTCACCGTCTACAAGGCACTCGAGGGCAAGAAGACCGAGGTCGGAGCCATCGAAGGACCTGAGGCCGCCAAAGCGACCGTCAAGGCCTGCATCAAAGCCTACAAGGCAAAACACTGATTTTCTCTCGGGGCTTCGGCCCCGATCTTTTCATTATCTTCAAATGTGCCAGATGTCTGTTTTGTGTTACATCCGAGACTGTTCATCGAATTGGAAAAACCAATTTCTCCGAGCATCTGTTACCAACTATCGTTAAATACCGTGCTTCAGATTCACGCCTATGGCTATTTCCGCTGAAGCAAAACAGCTGTTCGCCGACCACAAGGCGGACCATAAGTACTTCGCCCTCGCGACCGCCTCCAAGGCCGGTGTCCCCAACGTGGTCCCCATCGGATTCCTGTGGGTCGCCAACGACGATGAGATCTGGGTCATTGACAACTACCTCAACAAGACCCTCGCCAACATCCTCGAGAACCCCGTCGCCGCGGTATACGCGATCGGCGGAGTGAGCAAACACGAGACCGTTCAGCTCAAAGGAAAGTGCGTCTACGAGACCTCCGGAAAAGACTACGAGGCCGCCAAAGAGATGGCGCACAAGGCGAACCCTGCATTCCCCGCAAAAGGACTTGTCAAGATCAAGGTGTCCTGCGCCTACGACACCACTCCCGGACCCAACGCCGGAAAGAAGATCTGAAACACATTCACTGTCGGGGGAGACCCCCGACATCATTTACTTTTAAAAGACCCAGATAAGGAAATTCATGCAGGAAGGTTCTTCTTGCATTGGGCGTAGATACTGTCAGCACAGTAGATGGTGACCCATCCGTCCTCGATGTCGATGGGCTTCAGGTTCAGGACCTTGCCGATCTCCTCCACCTTCCGGTTGAACTTCTCGGAATCGTCGAGTCCTGTGTCGATCTTCAGGATGTGCTTGTAATGACCGATCTCGAAAAGCCACCTCATATAATCGGTGTCCGAAAAGATGCCCAGTTCCTCCAACGTTTCCTTGGGAATGTTCGCCAGCTGTTGGGCAGTGTCCCCTGCACTGACGAACTCGATCCAGTTGCCAGCGATGGCAGGTGTGAGATAGAACATTCCAGTGTACTTCTTCTCCAGCTGAAGGTACCTGTCGGAACCTCCGATGGCCACGGCGACACAGTCGTCCACGATCTTCCCTTCCATCCCGCGGAACACAGCGGTGGGCTTGTAACCCATCTCAGCGGCCCAGGCGGTGATGTCCCAGCCGTAGTTCCCGCAGATACCGTAGTAAAGACCCAGAGCATCGATGAACGGCTGGATCTCCTTCACTTCCATCTCGATGTAGGTCTTCAGGGTCTTGGGTTCGGCATGCAGCGCAAGGTCGTTCGTTCTTATCACGATGTTCAGCACATTCCTGTCGAACTGCACCTCACCGTCATAGAAATCGGTCTCCGGAATCGATTCGTACGGACATTTCCGGGCATCCAGCTTGGCCTTCAGATCGGATGTGAAACCATTGTCAAGAACCACTATGCGTGCGACCTCTGGGTCATTGCATATACAGTGGAGTAAATCGTCGTTCATCATCGGACAGATGATGATACCCAAGACGCCTTTTGCCGTATTATTACCTCAGTCATAATCGTATTCGGAGACGGTCAGTGCGGTGGTCGCCGTGGCCATTACCATACCGATGATGATGAACAGGACGATGAAGAACGGCCTGTGGGACATCAGGTAGGCGACCCAACCGAGGGCGACACCCACCACGGCCCCGACGACGGCCGCCTGCTTCATCCTTCTTGTGCGCTGAGGCGATTTTCTGCGCATATCAGACCTTCGTTCCGAGAGCGGATTCGACGGCGTCGACCATTTTATCGACGATCTCCTTCGAACCGCCGGTGTAGGTGGCGGGATTCATAACGGTCTCCAGTTCCTCACGGGTGAAGACCTTGCGGACATCCTCCCTCTCCCAGAGGGTGTCGAGAAGCTGCCTCTCCTCGTTCTCGGCGACCATAGAGGCCTCGCGGACGATCTCGTGCGCATCCTGCCTTCCGACGCCTTTTCCGACAAAAGCCATCATAACAGGTTCCGCCATGATGAGCCCGTGGGCCATCTCGATGTTCCTGAGCATCTTGTCGCGGTGGACGTCGAGGCCCTCAAAGACCTTGTTCATCTTGTACAGCATGTAGTCGATGAGCGAGAACACGTGGGGAAGGGTGAACCTTTCCGCAGAAGAGTTGGAAAGGTCCCTCTCGTGCCAGAGGACCTGGCTCTCGAAAGTGGGCATGACCATACCGCGGAGGACCCTGGCGAGACCGCAGACGTTCTCGGAGTTGATGGGGTTCCTCTTCTGTGCCATGGTGGAACTGCCGACCTGGTGTTCCTGGTCGAAGTATTCTGAAACTTCACCGATCTCGGACCTCTGGAGGTTCCTGACCTCGGTGGCATACCTTTCAAGAGATGTTCCCAAAGTGGCCATGAGACATACCAGTTCGGTGTACCTGTCCCTGCCGACAACCTGAGTTGCAGCGGGCTCGTAGGTAAGACCCAGATCGGACATCACGAGCTGCTGAATTTTAAAGAAATTCTTTCCGAGGGCGGCTCCGGTACCGACGGCTCCGGCCATCTTTCCGGCGCAGGCACGGGGCATGATCTCCACAAGTCTCTCCTTGTACCTGAGCATCTCGGCGATGTATCCGGCGATCTTGAATCCGTAGGTGATGGGGATAGCGAACTGAGCGTGGGTCCTGCCGATCTCCAGGGTGTCGCGTTCCTTCTTGGCGAGTTTCGCAAGGGTGAGAAGGAAGGTGTCCACATCGTCAGCGACAAGTTCCAGGGCCTCTTTGATCTGAAGGGCGGTGGCGGTGTCGACGATATCGTTGGATGTGGCTCCGAGGTGGACGTACTTTCCGGCGGTGCCTTTGCACTGCTCGGTCATCGCCTTGACCATGGCCATAAGGTCGTGGTTGGTGAGTTTCTCGATCTCTTTGATCCTCTCGACGGTGACGAGGTCGGATTCGGCGACGCGGGTGATCTCTGCAGCATCGTCCTTTCCGATCTCTCCCAGTTCTGCGTGTGCACGTGCAAGGGAGGCCTCGACCAACATCTGCTTCTTGATGCGGCTCTCTTCGGAGAAGATACTCTTCATCTCCTTGCGGCCGTACCTGTAGTCCAGCGGGCAAATGAATTCGCTCATAGTATCAATGCGATGCACATTGCGATGAACTATATTATAAATGCGCGCGCGAGGATGAGAAGAATCAGCGGTATCCGGTGCCGCAGGGGACTATCGTTGAATGACGATCTGTGGCATCCTGGGTCTTTTCGATGAAGGTGTCTTTTTCATCGATCGGAACAGCCGCTTCGATGCGCACCACATCGGAATACTCGTACTGCGGAGGAACCGCACACAGATTCCTGCATTTCGCATTGAATCCGCCGAGGTCCGCATAGGGAATGGTTATCGAGAAGATCGCACAGGCGACGACCTTCTTCACCGTCGCGGAAGAGAGTGCATTTTCGGCAGCCTGGGTATATGCATGTACAAGGCCTCCGGTGCCCAGTAAAGTGCCTCCGAAATACCTCACGGCCACCACCATCGTATCGGTGAGTTCATGACCTTTTATGACCGAAAGGATGGGTTTCGCAGCTGTCCCTGAAGGTTCCCCGTTGTCGCTGCTCTTCTCCCTGCGGTCCGTTCCGCCGTAGACGACCGCATAACAGTAATGGGTGGCCCCCGGATACTGTTGCGACACAAGTTCCAGATTCCTGCGTATCTCCTCTTCAGAAGCGCACGGCATGGCGATGCCGATGAAGCGGGAACCCTTGGTCTTGAACTCAGAACTTGAGATGTCTGGGACTGTTAGAAAATCGGCGAAGACCGACATATGAAAAAGGATGAGGGGAAGATCCCCTCGGGAATGGATTTACGGCATCAGGCCCTGTTCGCGGAGCTCGGCGGCGACGTTGTCGACCGCACGGATGGCATCCTCTTTGACCTTGGCTCCGGCGCAGACGAGCTTTCCGGATCCGAAGAGAAGGATGACGACCTTGGGGTCATCGAGCCTGAACACAAGTCCGGGGAACTGCTCGGGCTCGTACTCGACCCTCTCGAGTCCCAGGGTGATGGCGACGGTGTTGAGGTTGAGCTCGTATCCGAGATCGGACGAGGCGACCATGTTCTGAATATCGATCTTGGGTTTGATGGGGATCTCGATTCCGATGTTCTTGAGGTCCTCGACGACCTTGGAGACCGCCCTTTCGACGTCCTCGCGGGACTTTCCGCCGGTGCAGACGAGTTTTCCGCTCTTGAACAACAGAGTCGCGGTCTTGGGTTCCGAGATCCTGTAGATGAGACCGGGGAACTGCTTGGGATCATACTGAGCCGTCTCGAACGAATCGAGGATTTTGAAAAGGTCGAGCTCGGTCCCAAGGGAACTCGATGCGACGATGTTCTGGATGTCTATCGTAGTCATAGGCCTACCCATTATAATACACTATATAAAGCTTTATAAATAAAGCAGGAAAAGGACTGGAAAATCGGGCATATCGGCCCGGGATCTAGGTTTCTATGAAATCGATATCGGAGGCCCGGACCGGACAGAATAACCTGTCCGGCAGGTATAATGAAAATACGGGTCACCGCAGGGTCTTCTGTACCCTGCGGCATTGTAAATGATTTCAGATCTGGGAGAATCCCTGGTCGAGGTCTGCTATGAGGTCGCGGATGTTCTCGGCACCGATGGAGATCCTGATGGTCTGGGGGGTGATGTGTCCGGCGGCCAGTTCCTTCTCGTTCAACTGGGAGTGGGTGGTGCTGGCGGGGTGGATGATGAGGGATTTCTCATCGGCCACATTGGCCAGAAGGCTGAACAGGTGGAGGGACTCGGTAAGCTTCTGGGCCTGTTCTTTGGTTCCGTTGACCTCGAAGGTGAAGATCGCACCGGCGCCGTTGGGGAAGTACCTCTGGTACAGCGCGTGGGTGGGGTTGTCGGGCAGGGACGGGTGGCTCACGGACTTGACCTTGGGGTTCTTCTTCAGGTAGTCGACGATCTTCAGTGCGTTGTCGATCTGCTTGTCGATACGCAGGGAGAGGGACTCGAGAGATACCAGAAGGGCGAACGCGGTGACAGGGGAGATGCATGCTCCGGTGTCACGGAGGGTGATGGCCCTGATCCAGGTGACGAGGGATGCTCCGGGGACGTCCCTTGCGAAGACGACTCCGTGGTAGGAGGGGTCGGGCTCGGAGAGGTTGGGGTACCTGCCGTACTCGATCCAGGGAGTCTTTCCGGATTCGACGATGACTCCCGCGATGACGGTTCCGTGTCCGGAGATGAACTTGGTCGCGGATTCCACGACGATATCGGCTCCGTGCTCCAGAGGCCTGAAGATGTAGGGGGAGGCGAAGGTGTTGTCGATGATGAGGGCGATCTTGTGCTTGTGGGCGATCTCCGCAATCGCTTCTACGTCGGTGACATCGGAGTTGGGGTTGCCGAAGGTCTCTGCGAAGAGCACCTTGGTCTTGGGGGTGATGGCCTTCTCGAAGTTCTTCGGGTCGCTGGGGTCCACCCAGATGGTGTTGATTCCGTAGTTCTTCCTGAAGGTGTGCTCGAAGAGGTTGTAGGTTCCTCCATAAACGTTGTTGGCCGAGACGATATCGTCGCCGGTGAGGGCGAGTGCGTTCACGGCGTAGGCGACCGCTGCAGCTCCGGAAGATACTGCGAGTGCTGCGGATCCTCCCTCGAGGGCGGCGATCCTGTCCTCGAAGATGGCCTGAGTGGTGTTGGTGAGCCTGCCGTAGATGTTTCCGCCCTCTCTGAGAGCGAACCTGTCGGCGGCCTGTTTCGAATTCTTGAACACGTAGGAAGAGGTGAGGTAGATCGGAACAGCCCTTGAGTCGGTGACGGGATCGGGTTCTTCCTGTCCCTTGTGGATCTGAAGGGTGTCGAACCTGAGGCCCTTGGGGTTGAGCGGTCCCTTGGGGATGTTGTACTGGTCTTCCACTGTGAATTCCTTGTCGTTTGCCATGTTTTTTAACTCCTGACGGAGCAGTCCTGTACTGCTTCTTAAGTGTGTCTAATATTCATATGTATATAATGACTTTTGTTAATGATATTCTTTTGTGAATATTACAAAAATTTTCGATGTTATGATTTCAGCAAAAATTTATTTTTCTTATTTTCTACCTGCATTTAGGTAAATTGGTTTATAAGCCGTTTTCAAAATAGGTATTGGTTGGAAATTCCATTGATTACGCAGAAATTCCGAATAAATCTGTAAAAATTCACAAGGAATAATTTACCTTTTATCTACTAGGAAATCAATATTTCCTTCTTCTACAAGTCTCTTATAGAATAAAGAAACGGCCTCGGAATCGGTCATCCCTAATTTTTTCAGAACAGCGGTTGCATCGTAGAGGAGGATCGGATCCATCCTCACATCGACCGCGGCATCCCTCAGGAGGTTCGCATTCCTCAGTCCGAGCGACTCGTAGATGTCTGAAATGAACCTATTGTAGCGCACACCTTTCTTCCTTGCGGCATCGCGGATGAGGTCGGTGGTGCCCGATCCGTATTGTGATGCCTTCTTGGTCCTGTGTGCAAGAACAGGGAATCCGAGGTCTTCGGCGATCTCCTTCAGTACAGCTTTACGGTCCTGCAGATTGTCAGGTCTGAGTACAGAAGGGTCCAAAGCGGAAACAAGACGGAGGACCTCTTCGTCGAGATAAGGGTAGTATAATTTCTGTTTGAAATGCGTCGCAATGGCCACTTCGCAGGGAACGGAGACCTTGTACAATCTCTCCACACCCCACGCCTTCACCCTTTCGTATTCCGCATCGTTCGGTTCCACGGCACGGGAACAGCCCATGAAATACTCGTCGGAACCCTGTCCAGTGAGGACCACTCTTTCTTTAGAAGCCCTGCACACGGTGAAGAGCTGAAGGTCGTAACTGATGGTGAACGGGTCGCTGACCCCGGTGGCGGAGATCAGTTCCCTCACTGTATCCTCTATGGTATCTTCGGATATCCGGCATTGGACCCACGGAAGTTCCAATATGTCCGCCAGTTCCTTTCCGGCGGCGACATCGAAGGAATCGTCGGCCCCGCAGGTGTAACAGGTGACCGAACGGGCATATTTCTTCGCCAATGCGGCCACGAGACCAGAATCCATACCTCCGGAAAAGGCCACGGCGACCTCTTTTCCTTCGCATGCCTTACGGACGGCCTCTTCAAGTGCTTTGCCGATTACTTCGTATTTCGCCAAGTGTATCTTCCTGCGTGATTTGAAAGTGTATTCTTGATAGTGAAGTTGTTATCGGAAACATCCGGGATCAGGATTTGGATGCCCTCTTCTTGCCGTTTTCATCGAAATACACGGGATAGAGTTTCTCTCCGACATTTTCATCCACACCCCACTCCTGAAGATCTTCATATCCTCCGTCTTTACATTGGGGAAGACATACTCTGCGATCTTCTTCTGCCACTCTTCGGGAGGTATCTCACCGGGTGCACCTGCAAATAATCTGAAATCACTGGACAGGTTGCGAAGAGTCATTTTGAGGTCCCTGTACAGCCATCTCTGCCTTACAAGTTCAATGATAAGTTCGTCTTTACTTAATTTCTCTAATTCTTCCCACTCAGTTACCATCTTCTCACCTCAGTTCAATTCTACAATTCGGATCGGGCCCGGGACCAACATCTGCAGAATGTAATCTGATTTTAATAGTCCGAAGAACTCAGCTGTCGATCATACCCGGACTCCTATGGACACCGGCATCGGATTCCAGGATGATCTTGCCCACAAGATAGTCGCGTACGGCATCGTCCGCGCTTCCGCTGATGCCCGAGACGAGTCTGATACCCAGTGACTTGATCCTGTGATAGGCACCTTCTCCCAGTCCGCCGCAGATCAGCACCCTTGCTCCGGTGGAGGCCAACACCATGGCGACGGCCGAGTGGGTGGCACCCTCGCAGCTGACGATATCGGTGGCGACGATCTCGTTGTCATAGACCTCGTAGACCTTGAAGCACTCCGCCTTTCCGAAGTGTTGCGCAATGGTCCCGTTCTCATAAGGAACGGCGATCTTCAGATTGCCCGGGATCCTGCGTTCGCATTCCCTGCACTCTATGGGAGAATAGGTCCCGAAGATCTCCGCGGAATCGATGATGTGTCCCGATATGGCCTTCATGAGGTCATCATACTCGAACCCGCTCTTCAGGGCGAGGTCCACATCCAACGCATAAACGGTGAAAACGTATTTGTGAGGCCCGTCGGGAGGGTTCGGTCCCCCGTAGAAGCACGCCTCGGTCTTCTCCGCCCTCTTCTGGTGGTACCAGGTGGTCACACCCTGCACCAGGGAACCGTCCCTGCGGGATGCGTCCTCGGGGAGGGAGGTCTTCTTGAGTCCAGCGATCAGCCAGTGATGCCATACGAAACCCTTCAGCGGCTTGACGTCAGGGTCATCGAAAACAGCAGCGAAGGAGACCGTGCCTGCAGGGGCATCGACGATCTCGAAAGGGAACGAGATGGGGGACATCGCACCTACGAAAACCCCGCTCTTGGCACCGTATCTGTCGGCAATCTTCCCGTCAGCGAAAGCTGGACTCTCGATCTTCATGAGTGATAATGTAAGTACGGTTTAAAATCAGTTCCGAAAAGGTCCGTTAAGGTGTTTGGGCGGGACACCCGTTGA
>CAVGRR010000063.1:0-9169 GCA_963631655.1 Eggerthellaceae bacterium | reverse complement strand
CTTCTTTAGGGACGGCATTAAGATATCCTGCAACAGCCAATACGGAAAAAATCGCATTTGATTTGGTCTTCAGATCCTTCATGACGACCGATTCTGGAAGGATTTTCGTGATGGTTTTACCGTTACCGAGGATTGTCAATGCCTTGAAAGTATCAACATCCGCATTCTTCAAGAGGATATCAAGTATTTCGTTACCGCTTGTTCCACCCCAGTACGTCTTAGGTTTGAAATTGAATTTGACGTAACTCAAGACACTCCATGGATTGTAAATGTCAGCATCCCCGAAACGGTATCCGTTATACCACTCCTTTGCTTCGTCGAATTTCTCAGGATGGCCGTAGTATGAACAAAGTTCTTTGATCTCCGACTCAATAAAACCGTATCTCTCGTCGAATTCAGTGCAGAATATATTGTTGACGCTTAAGTTGTTCAATCCTGAAAATATGCCCTCTTTGGCGATCTGCATCACACCGGTCACAACAGCAAATGAAAGGTAATCATTGCCTTTAAGCGTCGTCGGATAAAAATCACGTAAAAATTCAAGAATTTCATCATATGATTCCATTCCGTAGGCCTTGTTGATCGCATCGTCATATTCATCAATAAGGACGATCGGTTTGACCCCGTGATGCATATAGAGCATTATACACAAGGTCAGTATAGAGTCACGGACCCTTTGTTCATCAAAGAAGATCGGATCCTCATCGAAATACAATTTACGGAAATTCTCAGGCACCCTGTCCGAATCCCGCAGATACCTGAAATTGACAAAAAGCCTAGACAACATTCCGCGAACTTTTGAAAGGAAAAGGTCATAATTCTTGACAGAGGTGTACTTCATATCCAAGTGGATAACGGGGTATACACTGCGGTGTTTCTCCGCTTCCGGATGATCATTGATTTTCAACCCATCGAACCAACTGTTTCCCTTGTACTCCAAATTGAAGAAGGCATCAAGCATAGAGAGGTTGAGGGATTTTCCGAAACGCCTGGGTCTTGTAAAAAGAAATACCTCCGACCCATCACGGAGTATGTCGGAAATGAGTTCGGATTTATCGACGAAATAATATCCGCCATCGCGAAGCTTTTTGAAATCGTCGATACCTCTCGGGATCAGTAGTGACATTCCCTCCCCTGCCATAGCTTATATATTGCTTCACAGACTATAAAAAGAACATCACGTCCTTTTCACAGATCGAGCATACCGGCCCGTATTTGACATCTGGGTCAATTGATATTACTGATTGGATCACGAGTTTTGTTTATACCTACAATTACTGCAACACTCACATTATCAAACAATTCAGAATAAATAATCTATAACCAGCAATTATTAAATTGCAGTTATCATATGAAGTAAATATGCTGGACTATCCATCCAAATCGAACCACGAGAACCCTGCCGTAAGGAAGAGGTTCGAGGATGCCCACAATATCTACAAAACCGACAGAGACAAAGCGATCGGTCTTCTCAAACAGAACCTCGACGAAGGATGTCTGAGCTCCATGGTCCTTCTCGGTGCCATCCTCAGCGACGGCGATGAGATCGAGAGGGAACAGAGTGTGGAACTCTTCAGGTTGGCATCAGACCACGACGATCCCTCCGGATGCAGGAACCTGGCCTATTGTTACGCTATTGGTCTCAACGTCGAAAAGGACAAGGAGAAGGGCATCACACTGTACGTCAAATCCGCACTTCTGGGTAATGCGCGTTCTGCTTGCAACGCAGGGGTCATGTTCGACTACGGCAACGGTGCGGAGAAGAATGACGACGAGGCTTTCTACTGGTTCACCAGGTCCGCTGAAGGCGGATGCACCAGGGGAATGACCAATCTCGGAGAGTTCTATCTTCTGGGAAAAGGAACGCCCAAAAACGTTCCTCTTGCCATAGAATGGTTCACCAGATCGGGCAGCCCCCGTGCGGTGTTCCGTCTGTCGGAGATCTACCTCACAGAAGAAGGATTCATCGACGAAAACAAAGGTCTGGGTCTTTTGAAACAATCTGCTGAAATGGGTTATTCCCGCGGCATGGTGAAGTACGCGAAACTGATCGAGAAAGAACATCCCGAGGATGCCGTTTCATTCTACAACAAGGCGGCCGCCAAAGGCAACTCCGATGCCATCGCAGCCCTTGAGGAAAGGGGACTTCCCGTCCCCGAATCCAGAAGGAAGAGGGCGAAGAAGTCTCAGTGACCCCTGTCGATATAGAAATACGCCAGCAGGTAGAACGCCATGGCGTAGATCACCAGTATTCCGAAGGATATCAGCGGGAAATCCCACTGAAGCGCCAATGCCCTGATGCAATCCGAGGTCTGGGACAGCGGAAGTATGTCGATGAACCACCTGATGTACTCCGGCAGGGTGTCCATGGAGAACATGGTCCCGCACAGGAAGGTCATCGGCAAAATAACGAAAGTGGTGAACAAGCTCATATGTGCCAGATCCTTCACTATCACTCCTGCCGCAACCCCCAGGAGGGAGAATGTGAAACAGGATGCGAGCATCATCAGGAAGAACCAGACGCTGATGTGAAGATCGGAACTGAACAAAAGACCCAGAACGGTGATTATCACACCGCACATCATCCCTTTCACCACTCCGAGCAGGGCCCTGCCGAAGATGATCGAGGATTTCGATATCGGACACAGAAGCATCTCATCGAAACTCTCGTAGAACCTCTTTTGGATCATGATCTTGTGGGACACGGTGTCGAAAGTGGAACTGAGCGTCGTCAGGGAAATGATACCCGGGATCATGAACGCGATGTAGTCCACACCGCCCATGGTCACCCCCTTTCCGAGACCGTAACCGAACGCCAACATGTACAGCAGCGGGGTCACCATCGAGGTCGCCAGAAGAAGGAAGAAGTTCCTTTTGAGGTAATAGAGGTCGGACAATGCCACACAAAGCGTCTCTTTGACCAGTCCCATCAGATCACCTCCCCCAGTTTGGAGACGTCGATCTTTCCGGAGTACTCCAGGAACACATCTTCGAGATGGGTGCCGCGGAGGACGGCCCCTTCGTGTTCCACCTGCGAATAGAAATCCTTGGCCTCCGAACGGGAACTGAAGAACCTGCTCTCGCGTTTCCCGTCGGGACCTTCGTATTCCACGGTGAACGCACCGAAGTGTTCTATGAGCTCCTTCGGTGTCCCGGTGGCACGGATCTTCCCTTTGGTGATGATGCTCACCCTGTTGCAGAGAGACTCCGCCTCGTCCATGTAATGGGTGGTGATGAACACCGTAGTGCCTCTCTTGTTGAGGATACGGATGATGTCCCAGAGCATGTGACGCGACTGCGTGTCGAGACCTGCGGTGGGTTCATCCAAAAAGAGGATCGAGGGGTTGTGGATTAGAGCACAGAGGATCACGGTCTTCCTCTTCCACCCTCCCGAAAGGTCCCTCGGAAGCTTGTCGAGATAAGGCGTCAGACCGATGATGTCGCTGAGCTCCTTCGTCCTTCTCTCCAGTTCCTTCAGGGGGACCTGGTGGAGCACCGCCTTGGAAATGATGTTCTCTCTGATGGAGATGTCCACGTCTAACGCTAAATTCTGCTGGCAGACCCCTATCAGTGCCCGGGCCTCGCGGGGTTCCTTGGAGACATCGTGACCGTCGATCACGATCTTCCCCGAGGTGGGTTTCCGCATCGTTGTCACCGCCCTGCAGGTGGTGGTCTTTCCGGCCCCGTTGGGACCTAAAAACCCGTAGATCTCCCCGCGTTTCACTGTGAGGCCGATGTTGTCGACCGCTGTGAAATCCCCGAAACGTACCGTGAGCCCTTCGACCGAGATTATGTCGTCTGGCACATTGATCACACACCCCGGAATTCATCTTCCCATGGTGTAGAGGAGGGCGTTGATGATGGCTGCCCCGATGTTGCTTCCGCCCTTGCGTCCGCGTGCAACAATGTAAGGGACACCTGCCTCCATGATGAGTTCCTTGGACTCCACGACGTTGACAAAACCCACGGGGACACCCACGATCAGAGCGGGTTTCACGCCTTCCTCCTTGATGAGACGGTACAGTTCAATCAGTGCGGTCGGTGCATTGCCTATGACGAAGATGACAGGTTTCTTGATCCTCGCTCCGCGTTCCATGGAAACGGTGGAACGGGTGCATCCTCTGGCCTTGGCCTCTTCGATGACGTCGGGGTCGCTGATGTAACAGTGCACCTCCCCTCCGAGGGAACCGAGCTTGTTCTTGTTGATACCTGCGGCCGCCATCTTCGTGTCCGTGACGATATCGGCACCGTTCTTCAGCGCCTCGATACCGATCTTGCAGGCATCCTCGGAGAAACAGAGGTTGTCCGCATAATCAAAATCGGCGGAGGTGTGGATGCACCTTTTGATGACGGAGAACTCGGGCTCCGGCCAGGTACGGCCGTTGAGTTCCTTTGTGATCGTCTCCATGCTTTTCTGTTCGATCTCACGAGGAGTCACGATTTCGAATACCATAATTTCACCCTATATCAGTTAAAGCGTTTACTGAAGATATTTCTCGACGTACCCGCGGGGAGTGATCATCAGACCGTCCTTCTCGTAGGTCTGACTGTTTCCGATGACAACGGTGCACAGCATGTCGACCTCGGCATCCTTGAGTTTTCCGAGGGTCGTGATCGTCTTGGATTGATCCTTCCTTCCGATCTCCCTCACGATACCCACAGGGGTGTCGGGGGAACGGCATTTGAGGAGAAGGTCGGCGGCCTGCGCCAGATACTCGGTGCGGCCGTGGCTCTTGGGATTGTATAGTACAATGACGAAATCCGCCTCGCCGGCCAGTTCCACCCTTTTCATGATCTTGGCGATGGGGGTCATCAGATCTGAAAGACTGATGAGTGCGACATCGTGCATCAGAGGGGCACCCAACACCGCTGCCGCGGAGGAAGCTGCTGTGACACCTGCCACCGCACCGATGGTGATGTCCGCTTTCATCTCGAAGGCGAGTTCGTAGATCAGCCCGGTCATCCCGTAGATGCCGGAATCTCCGGAACTAACCATGGCGACGCTGTTGCCTGCCATGGCATCGGTTATTGCCATCCTGCAGCGGTCGATCTCCTTCATCATGCCGGTGGCCTTGTAGTTCTTGTTTGGAAAGAACTCCTTCAGGATGTTGATGTATGTTGTGTATCCCGTGACGATGTCGGCCGTTTCGATGGCCTCTTTGGCCTTCAGGGTCATGTCCCCGAGACTTCCGGGACCGAATCCCACGATGGTCAGTTTCCCTGCCATCTCAGTCCGTCCCCTTGCGGTAACCGGTGGTGAAGTGGCTGTCGTAGAGTTTCGACAGTTCGAACTCATCCCCGAGGAATCCTCCGACGAGGGTCATGGCCTGGCGGGTGATGTTGTTCTCCTTCACGATCTGCGCCATATTGGAAACGGTTCCCCAGAAGATCTTCTGTTCAGGCCATGAAGCACGGTATACGATCGCCATGGGGGTGTCGGGTGCGTAACCCGCTTCGAGAAGAGTCTTGCACAGTTCGTCCATGAATCCCACCGAGAGGAAGATGCACATGGAGGCGTTGTGCTGCGCAAGACCCAGAAGCTTCTCTTTGGGAGGTACGGGGGTCCTTCCCTCCATCCTGGTGATGATGACGGTCTGACTGACCGAAGGTAAAGTAAATTCCCTTTTGACGGCGGCGGCGGATGCGCAGAACGAACTTACTCCGGGAACAACCTCGTAAGGAATTCCCTCTGCATCGAGCCTGACCATCTGCTCGCGGATGGCCCCGTAGATGGAAGGGTCTCCGGTGTGGACCCTCACCACCTTCTTTCCGGCCTTGGCAGCCGGGATCATGACGGCCATGACCTCGTCGAGGTTCATGTATGCGCTGTCGTGGACCTCTGAGCCTTCCTTCCTCTTGTCGAGGACCGCAGGGTTGACCAGGGAACCGGCGAAGATGATGACATCCGCCTCTTCGATGAGTCTCTGACCTTTGATTGTGATAAGTTCGGGATCTCCGGGTCCCGCTCCGATGAAATAAACTGTGGATGCCATGTTCAGACCTTCTTTTTGATAAGTACCGTGGTAAAATAGCCGTATTCGCGTTTCGGGTCGAGAGGACCGATATACTCGTCCTCCATCCCCACATTGCTCATGACCGTGGCATTTCCCAAAGGAATGCCACGTTTCTCGAGCATTTCGATGATGGCCGGGATCGATGCGAACGCCTTCATGATGACAAGATTGTCCACGACATCTAGGGTCTTCTCGGCCTTCCCGTTGTTGCGTTTCGCCAAGGATACAACAGCGACGCTCTCCTCCCCGATCATCAGGGGCTGTCTTGCAAGCGCCGCACCGTGGCAGAACGAGGGGATACCTGGGATCACCTCGGTCTCGTAACCGCGTTTCTGGATCTCAGCATCCTCGTACATGTATGTACTGTATACCGAGACATCGCCCAACGTGACCATCGCCACGTCCTTTCCCTGGTCCAAAAGGGAACAGATCTTGTCCAATGCCTCTTTGCGGCATTTCTTGCGGACCTCGTCGTCGGGATTCATGCTGAAAAGGAGTTCGACGATCTCCTTTCCGGAGACATCGACCCTCTGCTTGATAATTTCCAGAGCAACTCCGACCTCACCCAATTTCTTTACGGGGTATGCGATCACAGAGCTGTTCTCAAGGACCTCTTTGGCCCTCAGTGTCATCAGGTCCGGATCTCCGGGCCCGACACCGATGCCGTACAGTTTTCCTTTCATTCTCACACCTATATCGGTCGGACATCGGTCTGTTTGGGACATACATCCGACATATTTCGAATTGCCACTATGTAATAAAAAACTACGCAATGGAGGTTCAGACCAAGGACTCGGAACCGGCCCGTACGGCCCTGCGTTGAGGGATGACCTTTCCTTCGGTGTTGTCCCTGCAGAGAGGCACCGCATCGCGGAGGATCACATGCGGAGAACCGAGATCGTTGATGACGACGGACTCGACACCGTACACTTCCTCGAGATTGGCGGGGGTTATCACTTCATCGGGAGAACCGACGGCGTAAACGGTCCCCTTGTCCAAAAGGATGATCTCATCGGAGAACTTGGCTGCGATGTTGATGTCGTGGCAGATCATGACCACGAGCATGTTCTTCTCCCTCGAGAGTTCGCGGAGCATCTTCACCACATCGAGCTGATGCCTCACGTCGAGATTGGAGGTGGGTTCGTCGAGCAGCAGGACCTTCGGTTCCTGCACCAGGCCTCTCGCAAGCATGACCTTCTGGTGCTGTCCGGCGGACAGTTCGTTGAACGGACGCATAGCTAAATCAGATATACCCAGACGTTCCAAGGTATCATAGACGATATCGAGGTCGTGGTCTAGACTGTTCCAGGTGCTGTAGGGATGACGTCCCATGAGAACTGTATCGACGACGGTGAGCGGGAAGGTGTCGTTCGAAGAGTACGGGACATAACCGACGATCTTCGCCATATCCTTCAGTTTGATCCCGCCGACATCCTGACCGTCGATCATCACAGTACCGGACACCGGGGTCAGGATCTTGTTGATGCAGTGGATGAGGGTCGATTTTCCGACTCCGTTCGGGCCCAGGATCGAAATGAGCTTCGGTCCGTTAAGGTCCAAGGTCACATCATTCAGAACAGGAACACTGGAATATGAGAACACGAGGTCGTCTATCTTCAGTTGCATCTGATATCAAGTAGGAATTATACTCCAATATATTTAATCAAATACCTCCAATATGTAATTTATCTAAACTAAGAATAGTGTTCAATACATGATTTAGGCCCGACACTATACATCTGGCCTGAATTAATACCTACAAATTGCAGGATTTGGTTATTAGGTCCAAAAAATATATAATAACTACAGTATATCGGCATAAAGGACAATACATCCAAAGTGATTTTATGGAACTTCAGAAAACTCAAATGATCGGCATCGCGGTCTGCGTTGCAGCCGTTGTTGTGATTGCCGGCGCCGCCGCCATACTTATGAACGGCGACAATGACAATTCGAAAGGAGACACCGACATTATGGCCGGTGTCGGACTCAAGGCCCTCGGAAACCTCGACAAGGACAACGACCTCGATGCAGACGATCTCGCCCTATTGAAGCAGAAGGTCGAGAGCAACACCAGTTACAGTGACTGCCCTCTCGCAGATGTGAACAATGATAAGAAGATCGATGCAGAGGATGTCACTGCACTCGAGAATATCCTCGCCGCCATCGCTGACACAACCGGTGCCACAAAAGCGACCGTCTGGCACTATAACTATCACGACTCTGACGGAAACGGAACCATGGATACTGAACTCGTGTCCACCACCTTCCCGATCAAAGCCATGGTCATGTGCGGATCCGCAAACTCGTTCATCATGACGTACACCCTCGGAATCATCGACGAGGTCAAAGGTGCGGCATACAGTTCCACCAATGACGGATGGCTCTACGGAGACACTTATCTCAACACCAAGAAGGTCGTCAAAGTCGGCACCTCCGCCACCACCATCGCTTTCGAAGACGGAAAGATCGGTTCGTCCGACACCATCAGTAAAGATGATGTCACCTGTGTCCTTTCCGACTGGAACAGATCATATCTGACCAACGAAGACAAATTCAGGGAAGCAGGTATCAATGTCGTCAGGATCGCTGCCTCATCCTTCGAACCTGAGGTCTACACCCACTCGATCAGTCTCCTCGGACTTCTCTTTGCCAAGGAAGACAACGCTTCCAAACTTCTCTCCTACTACAACGAAGCATACAACGACATCAAAGAGGCTGTCGCGACCCTTCCTGCAGAGAAGGTCAAGAAGGCCGTCGTAAGTTCATCCAACGGATCCATCTCCTCCGGTGATTCCGACTACACCGCATTCTGCATCGCTGCAGGCGCCGAGTTCGGTCTGAAAGGTTACGACTTCGGCAGATCCGCATCCATCAAAGTGGCCGACAACCTCGGCATCTTCGATACCAGGACCTACAACTTCGACAACATCGTGCACATCAGGACCGCCCTTACCTACAACTCAACCACTGATGAGGTTGCAAAATACTGGTCCGAGTATGCCAACGCCATGAGCCTGTGGGAACACGCCTACGACGGACAGGTCCTTGTATCCGGTTCCATCCCCGTGCCCGCCAGGGTCGCATACATCGCTTACGCAATCTACGGAAGCGAGGTCGATGCCCTCAACCTTGATTGGGCGAACGGGATCCAC
>CAVGRR010000062.1:0-9491 GCA_963631655.1 Eggerthellaceae bacterium | reverse complement strand
CCCTCGCCAAGAAGAACGGATGCAAGTTCCGCTTCGAGGGTTCCGTGGGAGGTGCCATGCCCATTATCAACCTCTGCCACGAGAACCTCAACGGGGAGAAGATCACCTCCATCCGCGGTATCTTCAACGGTACCTGCAACTACATTTTAAGCAAAATGGACAACGGACAGCCCTTCGAGCAGGCTCTGAAAGAAGCACAGCAGCTTGGGTATGCAGAAACAGACCCCACCAACGACGTGGAAGGTTACGATGCCGCCACCAAAGTGGTCATCCTCGCCAACTCCGTGTTCCACAGGAACGTCACCTTCAAGGATGTGAGCATCACCGGTATCACCGGAATAACGCCTGATGCGATAGCTCAGGCGGCATCCCACAATATGGTCATCAGGCTCATCGGAGAGATCTCGGACACCCGTCTGGAAGTATCCCCGCGTCTGATCCCCATCGGACATCCCTTAAGCATAGCCGGCACCCTGAACATCGCTCAGATCGATGCCGACCTGGCAGGGCCCATAACCATCACCGGCCGCGGAGCGGGAAAGATAGAGACCGCCTCGGCCATCCTCAGCGACCTTATCTCCATCATGAACGTAAGGCTGTGAAACAAATCAAACGGAAGAAGATCCAATGACATCCAAAATCGTTGTTACACTCGTCGGAAAAGACCACGCGGGAATCATCGCGGCGGTCTGTACCTATTTCGCTCAGAACGACATCAACATCCTCGACCTCAGCATGACCACCATCAGGGACTACATCAACATGATAATCATCATTGATGTGGACAAGTACAAGAAGACCTTCCCCGGACTGGTCAACGACCTCGACCACATCGGCCAGGAGGTCGGATGCAAGGTGACCGCCCAGAAGGAAGAGATCTTCAACATGATGCACAGGATCTGATCCTATGCTCGATTTCAAAGAGATCATCGAGACCCAGGAGATGGTGGCGTCCGAGAACCTCGACGTCAGGACCATCACCATGGGCATCTCCCTGCTCGACTGCATGACGCCCGATCTCGACCAGTTATGCGACAACATCTACCGCAAGATCACCGAAAGCGCCAAAGACCTGGTGAAGGTCGGTGATGAGATCGCGATGGAGATCGGTATCCCTGTGATCAACAAAAGGGTCTCCGTCACCCCCATCGCGATCGTAGGTTCCAGCGCCTGCAAGACCCCGCAGGACTTCGTGAGGATCTGCGAGACCCTGGAAAAAGCCGCACAGAAGATCGGCGTCAACTTCCTCGGAGGTTACTCCGCCCTGGTGCAGAAAGGTATCTCCAACGCGGACCGTCTTCTCATCGAATCGATCCCCGAAGCGCTTTCCAAGACCGAACACATCTGCAGTTCCGTCGCACTCGGGTCCACCAAGACCGGTATCGATATGGATGCCGTGAAACTGATGGGAGAGACCGTCGTGAAGGCGGCATTGGCCACCAAGGACAGGGATTCCATCGGATGCGCCAAGCTCGTGGTGTTCTGCAACCCCACCGATGACAACCCCTTCATGGCCGGAGCCTTCCACGGTGTGACCGAGGGAGACCTCGTCATCAATGTAGGGGTCAGCGGACCCGGAGTGGTCAGGCACGCACTGTCCCAGATCCGCGGAGAGAACTTCGAAGTGCTTTGCGAGACCATCAAGAAGACCGCGTTCAAGATCACCCGTGTCGGTCAGCTTGTTGCGAAAGAGGCATCCAAGAGGCTCAACGTCCCCTTCGGTATCGTCGACCTCTCCCTGGCACCCACCCCCGCCGTCGGAGATTCCATCGCGGACATCATCCAGGAGATGGGAATGGAATACTGCGGAGCACCCGGCACCACCGCCGCGCTCGCCATCCTCAACGACCAGGTGAAGAAGGGTGGTATCATGGCATCCTCCTACGTCGGAGGACTCAGCGGTGCGTTCATCCCCGTCACCGAGGACAGTTCCATGGCGAAGGCAGCACAGATCGGCGCCCTGACCCTGGAGAAACTGGAAGCGATGACCTGTGTCTGTTCCGTCGGACTCGACATGATCGCCATCCCCGGAGACACCAGCGCATCCACGATCTCAGGAATCATCGCGGACGAGATGGCCATCGGTATGATCAACCAGAAGACCACCGCGGTCAGGATCATCCCCGTCATCGGCAAGAAGGCAGGCGACCACATCGAACTCGGCGGTCTGCTCGGCGATGCCACCATCATGCCTGTGAATCCCTACAGCTGCGCGGACTTCGTCAACCGCGGCGGAAGGATCCCTGCGCCTGTCCACAGTTTCAAGAACTGAACAAACCTTTCATTTTCCATCCGGGCCCGAAGGGGTCCGGAATCACCTTTTCTTCAAAGACCCAGATATGCAAAATTGCATTACGGAGAATCGGTCAGGGTCTGCCTGAACTTCTGATCGGGCACTGCCGGCGGGGCCCATGCCTCCACCATGAAATCAGTGCCGACCATCCCTGCGAATGGGGCGTCACCTGTGATCTCGAGATGATAGTAGTTCCTTCCGTCGAGGTCATAATGCACCCCGTCCCAATCGACATGTGCGGCAGGGAACATGTGCTGTTCCACAAGGACCGATACCACATCGATATCCAGGTTGTACGCCACCGAGACATACAGATCCGTCATACAGTCGCAGTCTCCCTTTCCCTTCGCCAGAACGGTGGCGGGAAGGCCCCAGAGGTCCGGAACCCCGTAGACCTCCTCGTCGCTGGTGTATCTGATGTTCTGCTGCACCATAGCCAATACCACATTGGCCGCGTATGCGTCGTCTGCATAATCCGGTAACTCACAGTCGATGTACTCCGCGATCTCCTTCATCACCGGGTCGTCGATGGTGGAATAGAATGGAAGAAAGTACAGCGATCTCTCCATCTGGCACTTTTGATAATAGGGGCTTTCGGAGAGGTCCACGGTCACGGAATATCTCTTCGATCCGTAACACCACTCCACTTTCTTCTTGGCGGACATCACAGTTCCTCGACGCCGTAGACGGTGCTGCAGTTCTCCTCAGACACCAGATCTCCGATCAGTTCGTCCTCCTGGGACATCCAGAACGCCCTGTCGCAGACGACGACCAACCTCTTCTTCGCTCTGGAGACGGCGGTGTTGATGACCTTCATCCCCACCTCGGTCTTGGAGCTGGTGAACCTCAGCGGAACAGTGCGGTTGACGTTCGCGTTGTCCTGCACGCTCAGGATGACGGTGTTCCATTCCCTCCCCTGGGACTTATGAACGGTCAGGATGCGGGTGTCCTTGTACTGGGGCATCCACTCTTTCAGGACCTTGATCTGTTTGCTGTATGGGGTCAGAATCGCAAAGTCCTCACACCCGTCCTCCTCCAGGAACTCCTCGATCGCTTCGGCTTCAGCGGGATTCTCCCTTTCATCCCTGGGTCCGCACTGCACATCGATGCAGATGATCTCCAGCGGAGTGCCTCCGAATCCCTCGATACCGTTCTTGTAGACATGCTTGTCAAGTATCTTCGCGAGGTTCGTTCCGAACCTGTGGGATTCGGTCAAATTGCACCTCTGGGTCTCTGTGAAATGAGGATCTGAAACGTTGATGAAAGCATTCTCGATATCGGTGATGGAATCGGTCAAGATGCTCTCGCAGAACAATGCCGACTGGGACCACAGGAACGCGTATTCCATCCACCTGTGGTTCTTGATGTAATCCTGCAGTTCCTGGTTCTCGACCGTACACACGGGCGGCAGCTGTTTGTGATCCCCCAGGAAAGTGACGGGCACGCGGTTCGCGAACAGGGTCATCGCGTTCATCAGATTGCAGTAACCGGCCTCGTCGACGAATATGTGTTCCGCACCCAGTTCGGGCTTGGTGTCCCCGTGTCCGTTGGGATTGAATCTCATCATGTACATCTGCGGGGTGCAGGCGACGATCTTCGCATCCTCCAGTTTCTTTTCCGATGCTATCTCGGAAAGACGCATGATATACTCATTCAGCTCGGTCATCCTGTCCCGGATCTCCTCCAGGGTGCAGGGGACATACTAGGGGATACTGTTCTTGGGGCGGCTCCTCTGGTACAGTCTCTTCTTGATGACATCGATCTGATACTCGAAGTTGGAAGGTGTCAGGTCCCTTATGAGGTCCTGGTTGAGCTTGTTCATGCTCAGGACCGATTGCAACTGTGCCAGCAGCTCATCAATCTGCTTGTCCAACGCACGTTTCGTCTTGCGGTCGGTGGGATTCTTCCTTTCCTGGAACAGTGTCTCCAGGGCACGGATGTGGGCTGTGACGCGGTCGAGACATTTCTCGTAATACACATCCTGAAGGAGTTTGACCTCCTTCGTCTTCTTGGACATGAGGCTGCCTATGCTCTGCACCTCACACAGCTGAGGATAATCCTCGATGAACTGTTCCGTCGCCGTTCCGATACGGGCGATGTCCCTTTCCTGGTTCACGATCCTCCTGAAATCCTCGTCGGATTCGATGACACCGATGATACCTCTCAGGACCTGTTCGACCGAGTTGTTGGTGGGGGCGATGATGGCCACCCTGCTGCCTCTGCGCAGGTATGCCATGATGGCGGTCGCCAGGACCATCTGGGTCTTTCCAGTTCCGGGTGCTCCCCACACATAGGAGAGCTTTGAATTCAGAATGGTGCGGACGGCGTCCCTCTGCTGCTTGCTGGGACTGAACTTTGCAGGGAATATGACCTCTTCAGAGGAGAACTTCGGAGCGAATTCCGGATATCCGATCAGGTCCCCGAAATCCTTGTAGTAATCGCGGGCGTTCTCGACAAGGAAACTGAGGTCGAACTCCAGGTGCAGTTCGGGCTGGGACTCATTGATCATGCCGATGATGGCAGGATTGTCGATCTGGATGCCTAGGGTCTTGGAGTTGCGGTCGTAGAACGAATATGTGACGGCATCCTTGCCAAGGATCAGTTCATCCCCGATGAACAGAACGGCTCCGATGGTATCCTCGATCCCGTCCGCCAGGGTCAGGAGCAGATCGGAAGTACCGACGATCTCGTACCGATCGACCCCGACTACAACATTAGCATGGCCGCCACTGTGACGATTATAGTTGAAAAGATCCTCGGCAGACTGCTCAAACACCTCTTTTATCTTTTCAGAATCCATGATACCGTCCTCAGAACAACATAACCGACAACGGGTTACATCTATTTATGGGATGAGTCCGATAAAAAATCGAAACTAACTGAAAACTACAGAATTCACAAAAGATGTGATAAAAAGTTATTAACCCCGAAGGGTAAGAGTCCACCAAAAATGCTTAGGTGGGGGCTGAGGGATTTGAACCCCCATAGGCGGGTTTCCACCACGGGAGGAGCTACCTCCCATGAAATTAATGAGTCATCGCTCCAGTTATTCATCATAACTCAGCAAACTCATTCAAATCACGCTCATAACTGGAGCCCGCTAGTCTACCAGGTTAGCCTAAACCCCCAATTGGTGATGCCGAGAGCGTCGGCGTCACTTCTTGCGCATTTTTGCTGCTCTCTTTCTTCTTCTCATTTTCTTCTTGCGCCATTTCCAACGCTGATTACCGCGTTTCTTCCAGGCGCGTGAGCCTCTCTTCATGATCCTTCCTCTTTGTTCTGCCTTTTGGCAAAGACGGACTCTTTTTTGGCGGGCCCGTCGGGACTTTCGGTTCCTTATTAGGGGACTTTCGAACCCGAGGCGTCTGGCTTAGAAGGCCAGCGCTATATCCTGGCTAAGCCACGGGCCCTGCAAAACCCATCAACTAATTCTATCATTTAAAGGTTCGTACCAGCAGTCGGTGAACGGCCCTAAAAGCGCGAACCTATACGGGATCCGATCCGACGATCCCCTGTCGGAATAAAGGTATCCGCACGTTCAAACATACTGTGATGTCAAAGGAACCTCCCTCCGGCGCAGGCCGAAGTTTGTTCATACATAGGTATTGACGAACACAACTCTGGTATAGATCAAAGCCGGTTCAAATATGTCTAATGATGTTGGCGAACAGTACGGACGAAAAGGAATGTCCTAGCAGGTTTATAATCCTTTTTCGACGCGGTACGCCGAGGGAGAGGGTTTGGTAAATGGTTTTCGAGATCAGACGATATAATTGTCCAGGTCCTCCTCGTACTCTTTCTGATCTCTCTCGAACTGCTCGACGATCTCCTTGGGTGTTCCTTTCTTCAATCCCTTCATCACGGGGAAGGACGGATCGGAATAATCCCAAACCACGTACTCGAACCATTCCGGTTCTGCAATAGTCATTCTTTTTCCTCCTGTTTCTTTTTCTTCTTGATACCGTAAAGTTCCTCGTAGTACTCCTGGGTGTAGGGTGAATCCCCACGCCCTGCTTTCCTACCTCCTTCACGCTCGTCCAACATCTTTCCGACTTCTTCTGGACTGAGTTGAGGGCCAGGTACCCATTTTGCTTTTGCCATTTTTATCACTGAATATACATAGCTCTCAAAATATTAAAACATATGATGTTATAAAATTAAAATGTTATAAATTAGCTGTAAAATTCTATTGATAATTGTTAAAATTTACGTCTCCGAACCGCAAAATGAAAAAATCTGTCCGAAAATGAAAAGCGGTTCCCCGAAACCTGCGGTGACTTCATGGAAGAAAAACGGTTTCGGAAAATGGGGCCGGAAGGCCCCAAGAAAGCCTCAGATGAGGCAGCAAAGCACCGAACGGATGATCTGTTCGGTGTTCTGGTAGTCCTGAATGTAATCGTAAAGGGTCTTTCCGCCCGCGATGATGAGCGCACCCTCCACCAAACAGATGCAGCCGAGGATGAAAAGCACCGGCCACATGTTCAGGAGCTTTCCGATGAGCTGTGCGATCTTCGTGAGGAAGTGAAGGATCATGTACACGAACGCACCGACGACGACTGCGAGGATTATCCTCGGGTATCCGGTGCTCAGTGCCTCGAAATCACCGGTGAGCTGCCCCAGGTAGACGTATGCGACGATCATCGCGATCACGGCCACTATGATGGCGAGATCCGTATCGCGGAATGGTCTGATGACCAGTGCGAAACCGGCGATGATAATCAAAACAGAATCGAAGAAGGGCCAGTCCGAGTAGCTGGTGGCGGCGAAGACGATCATGACCGCTCCCACTAGGACACCGAGCAGCATCGCGCCCTTGTATGAGCCGGAGTCCTTGTCCTGACGGTACAGGTGCACCAGCAGGAAGGAGATCAATCCTCCGACGATGAGCATAATCTCAGGTATTCCAACATCCATGACCTGGAGATTCACGCGCTGATATTAAAAAGTGATATCAGAAGAGGGAATTGGAGAAATGGGGGTCTTTCGACCCCGATTGGAGGAAAAGCATAAGACACATGCTTAGAAATGTATAGCCGTTCGAGGTATATAAAGTATCGGATATAGCATCCATCCAATAAAGGAGAAAAATAAGGATTTTCCATCCAACCATCGAAAAACCTTCAAAAAAACGACTGTTAAGGAAAACCCGCCGCGACTCTCGGGAACATGTACGGATTCTGCATTTTGCTTATATAATAAGGAATAATAACGCTGGCTGGTAATTTATGAACTTTACACTTCTAGCGGTAATCCTCGTCTATTTCACGATCGTGATAGGCGTAGGTTATTACTACTACAACAAATCGTCAAATCTCTCCGATTTCATCCTCGGAGGCCGTACGCTCAACCCCTATGTGACGGCCCTTTCCGCGCAGGCATCGGATATGAGCAGCTGGCTCCTGATGGGTCTGCCCGGAGCCATTATGATCGCAGGTCTCGGTGAGGTCTGGCTCGGGATCGGTCTCGGTATCGGTACCTACCTCTCCTGGCTCCTGATCGCCAAGAGGCTCAGGGTGTACACCGAGGTCTCCAAGGATTCTCTGACCCTTTCCACCTTCTTCTCGAACCGTTTCCGCGACGAGAAAGGATACATCAGAGATGTCAGCGCCATCATCATTCTTGTTTTCTTCACCATCTACGTCGCATCCGGTTTCGTCGGTGCGGGTAAAGTTTTCCACCTCGTCTTCGAGGATGTCAGCAGCAACGTCGCGATCATCGTCGCCGCCATCGTCATTGTCGTGTACACCTTCCTCGGAGGATTCAAGGCGGTCTGCTGGACCGACTTCCTTCAGGGAATGCTGATGCTCCTGGCACTTGTGATCGTGCCCATCGCGGCCATCTACACCCTCGGCGGATGGGACGGTGTCACCAACATCTGGGACCACGTGACCTCTCTTGACACGTCCCACTTCACCGACCTCTTCTACGACAGCGGTAACAAGATCAAATTCGTCACCATCATCTCCCTGCTCGCCTGGGGTCTGGGTTACTTCGGTATGCCTCACGTCATCATCAGGTACACCGCCATCAAACACCCCAACGACCTCAAGATCGCAAGGCGTGTCGCCATGATTTGGCTCGTCGTCTGCCTCGCCGCCACTTGTCTGGTGGGTCTTGTCGGAAGGGCCTGGGTCGATGGAGGATTCGGAGATGTCATCGGAGGAGATCCGGAGACCATCTTCATCGCCATGGCAGGCGGTCTCTTCGCCACTGTCATCGCCGGTGTGATCTACTCCGCCATCCTCGCTGCGGTCATGAGTACCGCCGACTCCCAGCTTCTCGTCGCATCTTCCGCCATCTCCAACGACCTCTACAAGAGGTTCAGCAAGGAGGGAAAAGAACTCTCGGACAGTCAGCTCATCTGGCTCTCCAGAGGGGTCGTCGCCCTCATCGCGGTCATCGCAGGAGTTCTGGCACTCAGCGGAAACAACTCCATCATGGACCTTGTGTCCTATGCATGGGCAGGATTCGGTGCCGCCTTCGGACCGGTCGTCATCTGTGCCCTCTTCTACAAGAAGGCCAATGCCAAAGGTGCCCTCGCGGGTATGCTCGCAGGATTCTTCACTGTGATCCTCTGGAACACCTTCCTGATCTCCGGCGGTATCATCGGCGGAGGAGACCTGTGCGTCTTCGACACCGGCATCTACGAACTGATTCCCGGATTCCTCATCTGTCTCGCTCTTATCATCATCGTCAGTCATCTGACCGGCGGCCCTGAGAAAGAGGTCCTCGATGAATACGGGGTCTATGAAGAAGAGATGCAGAAACTGGAAGAGTGATTTCTTTTCAAAAGGGGGCTTCGCCCCCTAAACCCCTTTTCAACCTTGTTTTTTCAGATTCAGATCTTTAAGATAAAGGTCCATAGACAAGAAAACGGTCAAGGAAACAATACTCGACCTAAACTGAATGAAAGAAAAGGCCTGAGAGGCAAATGCCTCAAAGGCAACCCACAATGTGGGTGTGTGTTATCCGACTTACACGGACACAGACGGCCACAAGGCCTTCACAGATAACGGTCACTTTCGTTCCGATACCACTGTTCGATGTGAACAATTTATGATCAGCTTCAACTTCTACTGAGCTTCTCTGAGCTTTTACTCTTGAGCCACACTACTATGAGTGTCAGACCCTTGAGCTCCCTGAGCGACCTTACTGCCGACCTTACTGCCGACCTTACTGCCGACCTTACTGCCGACCT
>CAVGRR010000061.1:0-9638 GCA_963631655.1 Eggerthellaceae bacterium | reverse complement strand
CAAAGGGTACATGAACTGTTTGAGGGGTTGATCCGTATGCGTTTCGTGTTACTCCGTCGGCAGCTTTCCCACGAAAAGTGATAGAACCAAAAGTTAAGGGAATTGATACAGGATTTCAGTAGACCTTGCTGTGAGGGACCACGATGGGTTTCGCGTGGCAGAAAGGACATTCCGTCAACTGAATCTCGTCGCCGTTCTCATCGGCACCGAAGAGGGCGGGACCGTCGACGGTGTCGTCGGAGTAGATATCCTTGTCCCTGACCATATCGAGCATCTTCTTGCAGCAGCATGCTTCGATGTCGACGTCGGAGACCTCGAGATGAAGGATAGGTCTTGCGTTGAGATACTTCACGCGTTCGTCATCGATCTTCTCCTCGATACGGTCCGCCTCCTCGGGAGATCCGGGATAATTAGCGGCGGCGCAGAATGCCATGAGTTTCAGTGCCTGATAAAGATCCCTCTTGACACCGATTCCGTTCTCGTACATGAGGGCAAGGTGGTAAACCGAATTGGGGTCCATCTGGGCCGCGGTGCGGGAGATGAGCTCGTAGGCCTTGTTCCCGTCAGGGGGGACACCGTTGCCGTTGAGATAAAGGATACCGAGGTCGCGGACAGCCGGGAGGTAGTTCCTGTCGGCTGCGATCTGCAGGAGTTCCGCACCTTTCTTGCTGTCCTGGGGGACTCCGTCTCCTAGAATGTACGACATGGCGGTGTGGTAGATGAACTCCGGGTCTTTGCCCTCGATTTCAGACATAACCTGTCATCGTGAAATTCAATTAAGGTCTTTCGCTCCATCCAATTCCTTCAGGGCCTGTTCGGCTTCGGGAACGTCGGATTCGGCTGCGAGAGTGAGCCATTTCATTGCCTCATCAAGATTCTTTTCGGTACCGTCACCGCAGGCATATGCGACACCTACAAGATACATCGAGGTGGGGATCCCCAGATTGGCCGCCAGGGTTGCATATTCGAATCCTTTCTTCGGATCGCGTTCGATCCCGCCGTCGCCGTTAAAATAGATAACAGAGAGTCTTTCCGCACAGTAGGGGTTCTGCTGTTCGGCCCCTTTTTCAAAATATTCGATGGCCTTCTGAAGATCCTTTTCCACACCGATGCCTTCTTCATAACAATGACCTGCATAGAGAAGTGCGGTAGGCTCGCCGTTTTCAGCCGAGTAGTTGTACAAAGAAAAAGCTTTTTTGACATCTTTATCGACACCGAGGGCGAATTCATACATCATTCCGAGTTTGGTCCTGGCGAGAAGATGTCCTTTTCTGGCGGCAGCGGCGAGATCCTTGTTGGCCTTGGAATAGTTGATACTGACTCCGATTCCTGAAAGGTATCTGGATCCGCGGATGTAAAGTGCATCGGGGATTCCGGCCTCAACACCCTGGTCCAGGAATTTTTCGGCGGTTTCGGCATCCATGTCGAGATAATCCCCATTGAGGTACAGTGCGACAAGTTCGGTCATCGCCTCGGGGTTTCCGAGATCTGCGGCCTTTCTGAGATAATCATATCCATTATCCTCGTCACGTTCGACCTCCATTCCGTAAAGGTATGCCAAACCGAGAGCATACATGGCCCCGGTATCTCCTCTTTCTGCATGGGCCCTGACCTCATCGAAGGTCATCTCGGTGGTGGTGCCGTTGTCGCCTTCGCACACGAAGGTCCTTTTTTCCTGTTTTTCGGAGGCCATTTTATCGTCCTTTGTTATGATTGTAAATTATTTAGTTTGTAACGTTTTATGCTTAATTAATATCAATTCAATTTTTAAGAATATTTTTTTCACCAATATTTTTCTTTTAAGAATAATGTGAGTTTTTCGTTGACTTTTTTGTTATTCGGGTACAGATCCATCTGCCGTCTGAAGTCGGCGTCATGGTAGTTATGGCAGTTGGGGCGGTACCCCACCCTCAGGTGGATGCATTCATGGTAGACCACGTTGTCCAAGAAGGCCTCAGGAACCGACGGATCGTCGAAAACCGCCGAGATCACAACGATACGGAATATATTCTGACAGTAACCTAGCCTTTTGGTGCTTTTGATACGGCTCCAGGTGAAAACGGAATTCTGAATATCCTCTTCGCTGAGAAGACCCATATTCATCAGACGTTCCACCGAATCGAAAAGATTCCTGTGGGCACCGACATCTGTGCGGGATATACCTTTCATCCTTCTGATGACCACAGGGCGTTTCGAAAGAATGAATTCATCGGATTTCAGATAATCAGTATAATCGGAACCGTAGAAAGAGCGGGGCCTGGTCTTCGGGAATAAAGAATGCTCGATGTAGTCGATTAGGACATTGTCGGGAGCTTCATTGAGGAGATCTGAGACATCCACCGACATCCCCGAGGAGGATTTTCTCCATTTTATCATGATGCGCGACGAAGTGAAGAACGAAGCTTCGATCTTTGTATTATGTCTGTCACCTATCGCTGCAGCAATCGCACTGAGTTTTTCGTCGCTGACGGTCATTCAATGCCTCAGTACGGCATCTTTCTGCCTTTGCTTTTTGACCGGATTGTGTTCGCAGAACACCCTGTTGTGCCCGGAATAATCGCGTCCGGTGTAATACATCATGGTCGAAACGGTTGAAGGTGTGGGGGTGAAGATCTGGATCTGCTCGGGATTGGTGTGCAGTTCCTCCCTCGCGAAGTAGGAGAGTTCTACCATATCCCCCTGCCTGCAGCCGGGATGGGCGGCCATGAAATAGTAGGTCAGGAACTGTTTCTTGTTGTGTTCTCTGTTCAGATCGTCGAAAAGGTCCTTGAAATCAAGAAGTACATTGGGTCCGGGCTTTCCCATGATGGAAAGCACGTTCTGACTGATGTGCTCGGGTGCGACCTTCATCTGACCGGAGATATGGTCAACCACAAGTTCATCGAGATATTCCTTCCCGTGGGCCTTGTCGAACATGATCATATCATACCTGATTCCGGAATTGACGAACACCTTCTTCACTCCGGGAATCGATTTGATGCGACGAAGCAGGGCGATCTGACATGAATGGTCTATGTGAAGGGACATGCACGGTCTCGGATAGAGGCATTTCTTGTCCCTGCAGGCACCGGATTTCAATTTCCTTGCACATTCGATGCCGTACATGTTGGCGGTGGGTCCGCCCACATCGTAGATATAACCGTTGAATCCCGGTCTCGAAGCGATCTTCTCCGCTTCTTTGACTATGGAATCTTCTGTCCTCGATACGACGGTGCGTCCCTGATGGACCGCTATGGCGCAGAAGGAACATTCCCCGTAGCATCCGCGGTGGGATGTGATGGAATTCTTGATGGTGTCCATCGCCTTCACGATGCCGTCCTTCGCATAATATGGGTGGACGGCGTCCATGTAATCGAGGGAATAGACATGGTCCAATTCCTCCGGGGTCAGCAGCCTCTGGGGCGGATTCTGCACAAGATATCTGTCACCATGCTTCTGACAGAGGCCTTTTGCGGTAACGGGGTCGTTGTTCTCATAGAATGTCCTGAACGCTCTTCCGAAGGGTGCGGGATCCTCGCAGCATTCCTCATAGGAACAGAGTTCGAGGTATCCTTCGGGTGCGGTTTTGGAGATGTAGGATAAGCCCCTGATGTCATGCCAATCCTTTCCGTCGCGGAGACATGTCGCGAGCTCAAGATTGGAAAGTTCGGCCATTCCATAGGTTATGACATCTGCTTTCGCGTCGAAAAGTATCGATCTGCGTAAGGAATCCGACCAGGCATCGTAATGGACGACCCTTCTCAGGCTCGCCTCGATACCTCCGAGGACGATAGGGATCCCCTTTGAGAATCTTCTGATCAGATTGGAATATACGATACAGGCCCTGTCGGGGCGGCGGTCGTTCATTCCTCCGGGCGTGAAATCATCATCTTTCCTGAATTTTCCAGTAGGGGTGTGGTTGGCGACCATCGAATCCACACAACCCCCGCTGACCGACCAGTAAAGCAGAGGCGTTCCCAGACGCATAATGTCAGCATCGGAATCGGTGCGGGGCTGACAGATTATCCCCACTCTGAATCCTGCATCGATGAGATAATGTCCGATCACTGCGGAACCGTTGTACGAGGAGTCGATGTAGGTGTCTCCGGACACCAGGATGATGTCCAAAGAGTCCCATCCTCTTTTTCTGACTTCGTCTTTCGTGGTCGGTATGAACATTTCAGCCTCTTCAGAGGGCGATGCCCATGATGTAATCGTTGCGTGCGATACCGTTGCCTATCATCTGCAGGCACCGGTATTCGAGATGCATTCCCGCTCTTTCGTATGCTTTTATCGCACGCTCGTTCCAGTAGTATACGTGAAGGTACGCCTCACTGCATCTGTTCTCTCTTGCCTTATTGAACATCGAGAGGAGTGCTTTGTTCCCCAGACCTTTTCCTCTGTATTCGGGCTGAAGATACAGTTTGTTGATGTAGAACTTTCTGTCGTCCTGAATAAACCAAGAATATAATCCGATACGGGTTCCGGATTCCTCAATGAATCCGTATTCGTATCCCCGTTCCATATCCTTCTTCACGGAATCGGGGTTCATCCAGTTGCTGAAGATATATTCCGCCTCGTCCGGGCCGCCGGTCATCATGGTGTCGAAGACCTCATGCCATATCGGATGCAGATAGGTGCTGAGTTCCTCTGCTTTTTCAGCACCGCATTTGACAAATTTCATCGGTTCCAGATACGGGTCAATGATTAAATCCTTTCATTCGGAAGAGCTGAATCAGCGGAACAGGGGCTTGAGGTTCTTTACTCTGAGGGAGGTCAGAATGCCGCAGAGCATGAAGTAGATGCCGGAGGTGTCGCCGACGAAGACCAGGAGAATAGTGACGAAAGTGGATCCGAGACAGGAATACAGTGCGGCCTCCCACTTCTTTCTCAGGTAGAGCGAAGCGATGGAAACAACGGCGAGGATCCCGCTGACAAGAAGAACAGCTCCCTCGAAGATCAGCTGTTTGCCGAGACCGGTGTAGTCACCGAGCTGCGATACGATGTTTTCCGGAAGGAAGAACAGCGTGACGGCCATTGAAAGGGACATTATGATCCAGATCGCGAGCATCATCATGGTGACGGTGCGTCCGTTCTCGAGGAACTGTTTCTGAACGGATTTGGCGTAATTCAAGTAAGCTTCCTGAGCTACCTTGTTGGAGTCATCTGTCGTGCCGGAGGACTGCTGAGCGGTACCGCTGTCGAAGGGGACAGCGATGTCGATGGCGGATTTGCGGGTGTATTCGGCTCCGCATCTGGGGCAGAACCCGAAGTTCTCTGTCGCCTGATATCCGCATTCGGTACAGAAAAAACCAGATGTCTCTTCCATTAGGGTCTGATGTACAACCACTTATATATCTTTATTATCCGCAGGGCGAAAAATCACATGCTTCTGTGATCAGACCATCGATTCTCTGACTGGCATTTCGTTCTCTGATATGCCAGATAAGGTCTGTTTAGAACATGTTCGTGGCATTTTATATATAAACTCTGTAGACAATTAGTATGCAAAAAGTAGACAAATTGTGGACTTCATTACAGTTTTTCGTATATCGGAAAAATGAAGCGAAACAGATCATCCAATCAATCATCTACGGAGAGACAGAAAATGAAGAAAGATATGATCGGCGTCATCGCATGTGTGGCGATTGTCATCGTTGCTTCCGCGGCAGTGTGCGTCAGCATGACCAAAGAAGACAATCAGGTGGTGGCCGACACAGTTGTTCTGGGAAAGATCTACACCTCCAACGAGAACGGGGATTACGCCCAGGCTTTGGCAGTGAAGGACGGCAAATACATCTACGTCGGTGACGCAGACGGGGTCGACAAGTACATCAAAAAGGGAACGACCAAGGTCATCGACTACAACAACAAGGGACTGATCATGGCCGGAGCAACCGAAGGTCACGGACATTATGCGATGCAGGGTGTTCTGGTCGCATTGGGCCTCGGACTGACCGGAGACACACCTGAGAAGATCCTGGATAATGTAAGGGCATATGTGGCAAATCATCCCGACCACAGCCTTTATTTCACCTTCGGATGGAACAACGTCAAGATGCAATCCATCAAAGCAACCTACGATATGCGTTCCGCACTTGATGAGATCTGTTCCGACAAGGTCATGATGATCCTCGATGACTCTGGACACAACGCGTTCTGCAACAGCAAGGCCTTCGAGGTCGCAGGCGTCACCAAAGATACAGTGATCCAGGGCGGAGTGATCGCAAAGGACGCCACCACAGGTGAACTCCTGGGACTTGTGTCCGATATGGCGAACAACTACGTCATCAAGAAGGCCGTTTCCACCCAGTCCCTCATCACTGAGGAGAACTATGCCAAGATCTGTCAGGCGATGGAGAAATCCCTTCACAAGAACGGATACACCAACTACCAGGACGGATGGCTCAACTACTTCGGAGCCCAGGCTTTGGACTGTCTGATGTCCTATGACAACAGCACCGGACTCACCATCTACCTCGGAGGTTCCCACAAGATCGATTCTTACGATGACTGGGAGGCGGAACTCGATCTTGCCGAACAGTACATGGAGAAATACGATACCGAGCACTTCTCATACAACACCATCAAACTCTTCGCCGACGGAGAGGCTGTGGAAAGCATGTCCGGATGGATGAAGGATGAGGATGCATATGTGGACGGATCCACCGGAACCCAGGTCTGGGACACCGACATCATGAATGCCATCGTGAAGGAAGCCAACGAGAAAGGTCTCTCGGTCCATGTGCACGCACAGGGCTCCGCGGCCACCGAACAGGTCGTCAACGCATATGTCGCTGCCAAAAACACCGCCAAGGACGGCGTCTACAACGGTATCTGTCACGGCCGTAACATCACCGAAGAGACGAAACAGAAGATGGCAGAGAACGACATCTATGCCGCCATCAACATCAACTGGAGGGTCCTCGTCGATCAGAAGGATGCAGATAAGGTCACACAGGTCCTCTCTCTGGATGTCGCTAAGGCAGGATATCCGGTCAAGTCGCTTCTCGACAAGGGAGTTGTAGTTACCTCATCCACCGATGTCCCCTCCGATGCAGGTGCACCCACCTCGGTATGCGGAATCATCGAGGTCGCTGTGAACGACACCCGCCCGGAGTTCGAGGTGTGGGAGCTCGATCCCAAAGAGAAGGTATCTGTCGAACAGGCCATCGACATCATGACCATCAACGGTGCCAAGCAGCTTCAGATCGAGGATTCCCGCGGATCCATCGAGGTCGGCAAGTTCGCAGACTTCCTGTTCCTCGACAGGGATATCACCACCTGTGCTCCTGAGACCATTCACGAAGGTCAGGTCGTCTCTGTTTACTTCGAGGGTAATGAGGTCTACACGAACTGATTTGAAGACTTGAAACTTTTTACTGCACAGTCGTTATCTGGCTGTGCAGGGTAATTCAATTTTTCTCTCAGAATCAAGTCTAAATAGGAAGTTTCTATTTATTTTCCCAAAAATAAACGAGGTTTTCTGTTTGCTTATTCTCGACCGTGATGCCATTCCGCCCAGAGCTGGTTTCTGCGATGCAGATGTCGCTTATGTCCTAGCATATCTGATCCAGAACGGAAATGCCGGCAAAGGTAAATTGGCATCTTATCTCGGATTGGGCAGAACCAGTTTCCGTTCGCTCATCACACTTATGACAGATTCGGATCTTGTTGAAACCTCTGAAAAACTGGTGAAGATCTCCGCCAACGGTTCCCGCCTCTACATGGCGATGGGTATCGATCCCCTTAATATCGATATCGGATACAGTCTTGGCACCTACAAACAGGCAATCAAGGTGTCCAGTGCTGCAGACAGGATAACCAACGGTGTAAACCAGGTCAAGATCAGCACGATGTTCGGCGGAGTAGGTTGTTCCCTCTGGATAATGAAGAATCATACATTGTACATGCCGCCCCATTTGGACTTTAATCTCGCCAACAAGGTTGAGTCTGAACGGATCATCGATTCCGCAGATCTTCGTGACGGGGATGTCTTATTGGTGTGCGGTGCAGAGAATCCGAGAACAGCCAAAGTTGCTGCCATGACAGTCGCATTGGACCTTGTGTGAATTTACAGTCTCGGGAATTCCGTCAAACTGTAATATTCCATAATGAGATTGGCCACCTTCATCACAGGAAGTTTGAGGTCCGAAGCGATCTCGATGATGCTTTTTCCGGCCTCATATTTCTCACAGATCCACCGTTTCAGTGTGTTCTCCTGCGGATCGGGGCGGAAAGCGACCTCTTCTGGATTGTTCAGCAGATGCCAGTCATAACTACCGCAGCTTGGACAGCGGCGGGGACCTTCGGCAGAGGAAGAGAACCATTCGTGATGACAGATCGAACAGGTCATCTTGTTTGCGGGTTCTTTCCACTTGTATGATCCACAACGCGGACATTTTTTGGGTTCGGTAGTACGTTTATCCCAGGAATGGCCGCACCTGGTGCAATGCAATTGCTCCACGATAATTTGGTTTATGTCCTCAGATTGCCGTTTGTTCGAACCGAAACGTGTTCTGAATCTGTTTCCGCAATAGGGGCATCTGCAGATCTTTCCTTCTTTGCATTCGATCTCAGGAAGTTCGCTTTCAGGCACAGTGTCATCGGGGACCAGCCTATTGTTGTGGGCGATGCCTGGAATAGCTGATTCTCCTTTGTAGACCATACTTTCGGAATAGTGTGCGGATAATAATAATTGGTGTTAACAGCCATTGTATCCTGTCGATAATCGCCGCCAATTTTCGGCCTATGCGTGAAGCTGTCGCTCAGCATTAAATAGTGTTCAAAACAGATTCTATCATGCCCGAATCGATTTCGGGCGAGTGATTTCATGAAAGTAAAATCATATCTCGTAGCACTTATTATGGTGACCTGCGTTTTTGCGGTCACTGTATCAATGGATGAATCGGATGCGGACTCCGCACCGACTTCTGCGCCCACGATCAAATTCTGGGCATATGAGGACAACGGATGGGTCGGATATTCCGGAACCGGATATTATGCCGGACAGGCAATAGCCAATTCCGGGCTGACCTTCACCTGGGGTTCCGGCACATATAACGAAACAACCCTTTCAGGTGCCGACTTCACCTACCAGTATGTTTCTTACGGAAGTACATATACTACCATTAATCCGTTCTACGGCAAGATTGCCACTGTGAACGGAAGTTCTGACTTCACAATCTACCGTTATTCCGGAAATGCTTGGGCACCGATCAGCGATGATGGTGTTAGCGTCCTGGGATTCTACAAGGCTTTCGACGACTGTCAGCTCTCCGCAGCTAACATCGCATTTGTTCCCAGTGAAGTTACAACATTGCCTTCTTCCGATCTTGCATCGATTTACAATGTCATTCCTGCAGATGGATCCACTCCTGATTCCGTATATGCTGTGACTTTTAATGTTGTTACCGCTGACGCTAATGGCACTACACATACTGATACATATGTTGGTTATGGATCTGACTGTGCGACTGCATTCAAGGATGCAATGGTTAGAAACGAGGTTGCATATGCAATCAACCTCAATATGGTCAGCAATGGCAGCATAAACAACAACTACTATGGCGAAGTCACTCAGATCCAAGATAAGGTCAAGAGTACCACATATAATGCAACATATGATTCGACAGATGATATAACTACAGTTGTTGCAC
>CAVGRR010000060.1:0-9778 GCA_963631655.1 Eggerthellaceae bacterium | reverse complement strand
CCATTTGGAATACAGGAGATATGAAGCAGGGGATGAATGGGTCGACAGGTTGAATTCAGATTCCGGACTCTGGTCAGGTAACCTTTTTGACTTTTTTATGGGTGTGTCTAATAAGATTATGAATACTAGTGATCATCCGTTCATACTCGATGGTGACAGACGCATCGATGACAACAGTCTAATCAAAGCACAGAGAGAAATGGTCCTCAATGGTCTAGTACATGCAGATTATCTTGGAAGGGGAGGCATTGTCATTGTATCTAGAAGGAATAGCCTGATGGTTCGTAACCCAGGTAATTTCCGTATTCCACCTGAAAAGGCTGCCAAAGGCGGATACAGTGATGCACGCAATCCAACTCTGATGAAGATGTTCACGCTTGTCGGTTTTGTTGAACGTTCTGGCAGCGGAATATACCGTATATTCAACACTTGCAGAACAATGAGTCTTCCCCTTCCCGAAGTGAAAGAAGAATATGATCCCAGTTGTGTCGTGTTCAGGATGGATCTGAAAGGTTCTGACAGATTGGACCTCAAGATGGTTCCTTTAATGATCCAAAATGAGAAGGTCAGTATAGGTGCGATGGCTGAGCTTTTGGGTGTTTCTGTCAGTACTGTCTCAAGAGAGATCACAAGAATGAAAGCCGAAGGAAAGATTTCCAGGATCGGGGGAACCAAAGGCCGTTGGGTGGTGAACGAATCCGGTTTCGGTAACGAGCAGTAAGGATTTTCATAGGCCCTATACTTGGTTGCCGAAGGATTTCCCTCGAGAACAGTGTGAAAATGGGGGTCGGGGTTAGGGATCCCCCATTTTGCTTATACCTTATGCATATTCAAATTTGACTTTTCAAGGTAACTCACAATTACAAAAATGAAAAATGGTAATGCTCTGACAAATACTAAATTTTGTAAATCATTGTAATGATTACTATCAATTTAGATATTTTATTGTAACAAAAGGTCAATTTCAAGATAAATTAATATACCAGCACCATAATGTAGTCTCATCAAGTTGAATTAACTCAGCAACGAGCTAATCGCAGTTCGATGCAGAAATGCACCGGAAGCTTGATCGTGTATCACTTGACAGTGATCCGGGAGACCGGGTCCGGAATCAGGCGGAAACACAGCCGAACCGGCCGTGATGCAAATCGCGGTTGGCAGGGAAAGATCGGGCAGGGGTCGCTATCAGCGATCCTGTGCTCCTCCAGGTTACCGGGTCCCCGAACGGGGGCTGACAGGGTGCCTGGTGTCGAACCGACAGACAGCATCTGCGGATGCTCAGGTCCGTCAGAGATGATCCGCAAGGGTCGTCAGGGCAGGCCGATGTCAGTCGGACGCCGTGGATCCGGATCAGTGACGGCCCGGATGAATCACCGTTACGGCGCTTGGATCGTCCCGTGCCTCACGGGAGGTCAGGGAGTGTAAGTGATCCCTGGTCTGTCGGCTGTATGTGCCGCATGGGCCGGAAACACATGCCCATTATGGGTACCTGGGGGTAATCCCCTCAGGCATTCTTTTGTGTCTTTCTCAAATTGTCCGATTCAGAGCATCTGGAACATATGCGGACAGTGCGCTGCAATCATCTGAACATCGCCGGTTTCGGGTCCAAGACGTTGATGAATGCGGCTGCGAAAAGGGGCAGATGCTGTACGCCGTCGTCATCTGTATGGATGTTCCCGTTCTCGAACATTATCCTGCGTTTGACCGGGAAGCAGTCCGCTACCTTTCCGAGGGAAGGTGCGTTGCGGGACCTTCCGGATTTCACCTCGACCGCCACGAGTCCCTCGAAGAATTCCAGAACGAAATCTATCTCCATCCTGTTCTTCCCGTTGTTGTTTGCGTAGTATCTGGGACTGTACCCGCATTTCATGAAGGCCTCGGCCACGGCATTCTCCGTCACCGCTCCGAGATTGTATGCGGAATCGGAAGAAAATACTGCTATGGCCGCTTTTTCCCCGTACATCCTGACGAGAAGTCCTGTGTCCGACAGGTACACTTTGAACACGTCACGTCTCACCTGTCCTTCCAGAGGAGATGAGATCTGCGATACGGCATAACAGAAGTTTCCGTATCCGGCGTCTTTTATCCATAGGAGATTTTCCATATACCTGTCCGCGGCACGGCGTGAGTTCCGACCTTCGACACTTTCAGAAGATATCCTGGAGTAGTGGAATCTCTTATTGTTCTCCGCCAGTTGTGCGGGGATGGCGGAAAAACACTCGGATGTCTTCAGGGCCCCTTTTTTGGTGCAGTACTTTGTTATGTCGCGCCTGTACTGGTTCAGGATCTCCCCCAATTCTGCAAAACAGTTCGCATATGTCGACTTGTCCTCAACATATGCACGGACCGATGCAGGCATGCCGCCCACGATCTGATAAGTACGGAACAGCTTTGAGAACACTCCGAATACCGGCTCTTCGATAGGTGACAGATCCGCAATGTGGGTGCGGACCTGGTCTATGATCTCCTGCGGAATTCCGCAGGCCCAAAGGAATTCTTCGAAATCCATCGAGTACATGGTCAGGTCCTTCGTATATCCCATCGGAGACAGAGGCGGTTTTTTCCCGGGGTTGGGATCTATGAAATCCGTCACACCGATCATCGAACCCGAAGTGATCACCTTGTATCTCCCGTCCTCGGCGAATGTCTTCAGAGAGCTGAACGCCTCCGGACAGTCCTGGATCTCATCCAAGAAAATGACGGTGTCTGCCGGATCGAGTGTTTTGATGCCGCGCAGCAGACCCATATAGAAGATCATGGAGTCGACGTTGCTGCGGTCGTCCGAAGTGAAGATCTTCGCGAAATCAGAGTCGGTCGACAGGTCTGCGTAAATGCAGGTCTTGAAATTGTCCTCCGCGAAGTGTTTCAGGATGAACGTTTTCCCTACCAGTTTCTGTCCGCGGACGACCAACGGCTTACTTCCCGATCTTTTCCATTCCATCAGGTCGTCCTGGATCTTGCGTTTCAGCATAATCCGATTTACAGCCTTTGGATTTAAAAAATATTGCAATTTGACGGCTGGTAATTTGTAAAAAATTACAATTTAACGGATGGTAATCTGCACAAATATGCAATTTAACGGGCGGTAAATTGCACGCCCCGATACCCCCAATTGAAAATTACAAAGACCCAGATGGTCGATAGTTGGATTTTTCCTGAGATATCCGAGAATTGAAAAATTCAGAAGCATTCAGATCGGAGGTCCCTTTTGAAAACACCGGATCGATTAATGTGCTGAATACAGTCCGATCTGGCGATACTCGTCTAGACCCAGATAGTGTAAAATACTAGGCTTGAGTCTGCAGGGATAATGTCTGTGGAGACAGTCTTGGCACTGGCGATCTTCATCCTCGCCTATTTCCTGATCGCGGTCAGAAAAATCAGGGGCAGGGTGATACCCAGCTGGGTCGCCGCCTGTCTCGGAGCGGTGCTGATGCTCGGGCTGGGGGTCGTATCTTTCAGCGATGCCTGGGACTTCATAGATTTCTCTGTCCTGTATCTGCTGGTCGGCATGATGCTGATGACAGCCTCTCTTCAGTACTGCGGGCTTTTCGAGATCGTCGTCGATGCCCTGATGGCACGCATCAAGGACCGGAGACAGTTCCTGACCGGGGTCATGGTCATCAGTGCGGTCCTTTCGGCGGTCACCCTCAACGATGCGGTGGTCCTGATCCTGGCGCCCATCGTCTTCCACTGCTGCCGGAAGCTCCGTGCGGAACCTATTCCCTATATGGTCGGAGTGTTCATATCCTCGAACATCGGGTGTATGGCGACCATCACCGGGTCCCCCCACAATGCCCTGGTGGCGTCCCAGTCTGGACTGGGATTCCTGCAGTACTGCGCATACTCCGTACCCCTGACAGTGATATGTCTGGGTCTTTCAATTTTCATTCTTCATAAGATGTACGGGAACAGTCTCGCCCGGGAGGATGATACAACAGACGACGAGGACCTCATGACCCAATCCGTCGACCGCATCCGTCTTACCGCGGTCTCCGTCGTCGCAGTGGCGGCGGTGGTCCTGTTCGCATTCTCCTCATATCTGGGACTTCAGGTCTATCAGATCGCCCTGGCCGCGGGTGTTATTTCTTTATTGATAGTGATGACAGGAAAGCTCTCCTCCGCCGCCTTCGTGGTCAGGCAGGTGGACTGGACGATCCTCCTCTTCTTCATCGGACTGTTCGTCATCACCGCAGGCGTGGTCGGCTCCGGACTCATGGACGGCATCGCGTCCGTGTTCGGCGTCGGGGACGGGAACACCCCCTCGGTGGCCGGAATGATGTGCTTCACGACGGTCCTGTCGAACCTTGTCAGCAACGTCCCCGCCGTGATGCTGATCGGACAGACGCTTCCTGCCGACGGCACCATCCTCTGGGTCTCCCTTGCGGTGTTCGCCTCTCTCGCAGGCAACCTCACTCTCATCGGCGGGGCCACCAACATCATCGTCTCCAACTCCTGCGAGAAGCACCATGTGCACCTGGATTTCGTGAAGTATCTCAAGATCGGGATACCGATAACCCTCATCACCTCCGTGGTCGCCACGGTGTATCTCATGATTATCGAAGCCATCGTCTGATGGCGGTACATGTGCTGTGCTTCTTATCTGATGATTAGACAATTGTATATTGTACAATTATTTCGGGACCAGTCGGCAAATTTGGGTTAACACTCATTGAATACGGTCAAATTTTTGAAATTATAGACATACGTCTAATATTTTTGAATAAAACATCAAAATATCTAATTCGGAAAATAGAAATTAGGTCGGTCCGTAGTGTACAAATAAATAGTACGTTAACATTGCTTTGATTGTACAGTTATTGTACAGGCGTAATAGCATGGCAATAAAGAACGCATATCTTCAATCCGTCTTCGACGGACTCGCACAGCGCAACAAAGACCAGCCTGAATTCCTTCAGGCCGTCGAAGAGGTCCTTTCCACCCTCGTCCCCGTCGTCGAGGCAAGGCCCGAACTCCAGAAGGCAGGGATCATCGAGAGGATCGTGGAACCCGAGAGGACCATCCTCTTCCGTGTCTCCTGGGTCGACGACGCAGGCAAGGTCCAGGTCAATCGCGGATACCGTGTACAGTTCAACTCCGCTATCGGTCCCTACAAGGGCGGACTCAGGCTCCACCCCTCTGTGAACCTCTCCATCCTCAAATTCCTCGGATTCGAGCAGATCTTCAAGAACTCCCTCACCACCCTCCCCATAGGCGGAGGAAAGGGAGGATCCGACTTCGACCCCAAGGGCAAGTCCGACATGGAGATCATGCGCTTCTGTCAGTCCTTCATGACCGAGCTCGAGAAGCACATCGGCCCCGACACCGACGTCCCCGCAGGAGACATCGGAACCGGCGGAAGGGAGATCGGATTCATGTACGGTCAGTACAAGAGGCTCAGAAACGAGTTCACCGGAGTCCTCACCGGTAAGGCCATCCCTGCAGGCGGATCCCTCGCCAGGACCGAGGCCACCGGATTCGGTCTCTGTTACTACACCAACGAGATGCTCCAGGCAGAAGGCAAATCCTTCAAGGGCAAGAAGGTCGTCATCTCCGGTTCCGGAAACGTCGCCATCTACGCCTGCCAGAAGGCCACCGAGTACGGTGCCAAGGTCATCGCCATGTCCGACTCCAACGGTTACATCGTCGATGAGAACGGTATCGACTACAAGACCATCCAGGTCATCAAAGAGCAGAAGAGGGACAGGATAAAGACCTACCTCAACTACGTCAAGGATGCCAAATACTTCGAGGACAAGGACGGATTCAAAGGAATCTGGACCGTTCCCTGCGACATCGCACTCCCCTGCGCGACCCAGAACGAGATCAGCGAGGAGTCCGCAAAGATCCTCGTCAAGAATGGATGCTTCGCCGTCGCTGAGGGAGCCAACATGCCCAGCACCCCCGGAGCCATCGAGGTCTACCAGAACAGCGGTGTCCTATACGGTCCCGCCAAGGCCGCCAACGCCGGCGGTGTCGCGACTTCTGCACTTGAGATGTGCCAGAACTCCATGAGGTACTCCTGGACCTTCGAAGAGGTCGACGAGAAGCTCCACAACATCATGAAATCGATCTACAACAACTCCGTCGCAGCGGCCAAGAAGTACAACATGGTCACCCCCGCCGGAAAGACCGACCTCATGGCAGGAGCCAACATCGCAGGATTCGAGAAGGTCGCAGATGCCATGCTCTGGCAGGGAATCTCCTACTGAGTCCAATCACGGGGGCATTCGCCCCCTCAAACCGTTTATCTGGGTCTTTTCAGACCCTTCTTTTCTTTACATCGGCATATTCGGACATCGTGAGTATCCACAGTGCCGCGAGGGAGAACGCCCTCAAGAACATGGCCGTGTCGTACATCTCCGATGTTGCGGAGATGAAGAGGCATATTCCCGATAATATGCAGAACAGGATGAACATCCCGTAGGCGGGCGGGAGGTACATGCTTCTCTTTTCACACATCTGGGTCATCGGGAAAAGCATCACGATCCAGACGAAGAAAGCGTCAGTGTGGGCGGTGCTGACGAGTAAGATTGGGATCAATATTGTCCACAATAAACAGGCCGCATCGTGTATGGTACCGTCGTGAGGTCTTGTCTTCAGGAAGACGAAGGTCAGCGCGACGATCCCGATGACAATTCCTGCGATGAGGGACGGGACTGTATCGAGATCAAGACCCAGTGTCGAGAGATAAGATGCGCTTTCCCCGATCATGAAAATGTCCGTCTGGCACATTCCTATTTTAGGTACAAGAATGAACACCAGGACGATCACAAGATAAACAATCATGCCGGGGACCTTCTCGCGCAGATCCTGTCTGCCCAGTACCAGATATATAGGGAACAGCAGAACGGGGTAAAGACCGCCTGCAGTGGCAAGACCCAGCAGTGCAAAAGATACAATATACAATCTTCCCTGGAAGAACCACAGCGACAGGATCACCAATGCGGCGGCATAGGGTCCGGTGCCCTGAAGCATGGAATACAGCGAGCACAGGAACATGATGAACAGGAGGATGTACGCGTCCTTCTCGGAGTAGCCGGTGAGACGGCAGCTCTTGAGCATGAAGTGTCCGCCGAGCATGTAGAATGCGAAACCGTAAAGGGAGAACAGGTAACGGAAGGTATTCAGGTCCGGCGAGAAGAGGTACGGTGGGATCAGGAACAGTACATTCGGGAGGGTGCTGACATCGTTGCCTGAGAAGAGGGATTTCAACAGCCCGTAGCAGGTGTCCGCGGTGTTGAACTCCTCGGCCGAACAGAGGATCAGGATCAGGATGAGCAAAGAGAACGCGCCGGCCATGAAGCATTGGAGCACACGGTCGTTGGTGATCCTCCAGACGTTCTCGTCCACGCTCTTCTTTATCCAGGCCTTGATTTCCACGTTCGGACATCTGCCAAGAGCATATTAACGTTCAGATTTCCGGAAAAAAGATAGTATTAAATATCACGTCGTACTCTGGAGTTTTGGTCTGACGGCCATAGCAGAGGGGTTCACCCGGTCCCATTTCGAACCCGGCAGTTAAGCCCTCTCACGTAGGTGTCGCGTACTGTGTTGCGCAAGTGCACGGGAAAGCACCCACGCTGTCAACCACTTCTCTTTATTTCTCTGTTGGGGCAGGATATTTGCTTCTGTTCAGATCTTGCTGCAGTCGATCACGATGCCGTTCTCTGAGAACTGCCTTCCGAACTCGGCTATGGCCTCTTTATCATTCGTGACAGGCAGAGGAAAACCGTTCCTGTCGCACCATTTGGAAAGCGTGTCTCTAGGATAATAGCAGAAACAGTCGCCGTCCCACGCCTCTCCGTCCTGGTCGATGAGACAGAGCTAGGCCGCACCTATTGCATTAGAATCGGCGGGTTCAAGATCATCTTTGTCAAAATAAATGTCATCGACCACGATCCCCAGCGAACCGTCGTCGAATATGTACTATCCCGGGAACGTGCCTTTCCGCATCTCGTCTTCAGACATCGTTCCGTCATGGGGCTGTGACTATATGAAATACGGACGGCGGTTCTTTCAGTATATATAATCCGATAAGTATGGGGAGGTATCCAAAAGGATGGGTCCGAATGGCAAAGAAGAAGAGTTTCGCAGAGAAGGTCCAGACCAAGGTCGTCAACAAGTTTGCGGACAAGGTCGCATCGGGTATCGTGAAGGCCGCCACCACGAAGCCGAAGAAGGCTTCCGGGAATTCGACCGTGTCGAAGAGCTCGAAGAAGTCCGCCGATGCGGATCCCGCCGACAATTCCGCGAGGTACAACACCAAGAAGTGTCCCGAGTGCCAGGCGCTGTGTTTCGATGCTCCTGTCGAGTGCCCCTACTGCCACGCGGACCTGAAGTCCGTGAAGCCGCTGACCCCCAAAGAGTTCGACAAACTCACCAAGTGATCTCCGGGTGAACTGGTGGAACCCAGGAATATTCTTCATTTCACGGTCCGTGAAGATCTAAGAAAATGGTTCGAGGAGCACCATTCCGATGAGAAGGAATGCTGGATCGCCCTGAAGAGGGGAAGCGTTCCAGTCGAAGGCAGGATATGGTATCTCGATGCTGTCGAAGAGGCATTGTGTTTCGGGTGGATCGACACCACGAACAAAATTGTTGATGGCGTGACACTGCAGAAGTTCTCTCCCCGTGCGAAGAGGAGCAAGTGGTCCGAACTGAACAAGGAACGCTGCCGCAGGCTGGAGAAACTGGGGCTGATGACCGATGCGGGCCGGGCGGTGCTGCCGGACATGTCGGAAAGCGGGTTTGTCATCAATTCTGAGATCAGGGATGCTTTTCAGAAGGATCCTGTCGCATAGGAGAATTTCATTTCGTTCCCTTCACTGTATCAGAGAGTGCGCATCGATACGATACAGCGGGATATGAGGGACAGTGACGCCTTCGAAAGGAAGCTTCGGAAACTCGTCGAACAGTCGCATGAGGGCGTGATGTTCGGGGAGTGGGATGACTATGGGAGATTGCGGGATTACTGATCATAATCTGATTTGATTGTGAAAAGTGGCTTTGGCGAAGATTTGCAGCACCGGCACGGTTATAATCTTGATAACACATAATCAGTTATGCCAGAACGTGCCGTGCTGTTAAATGAAACTCCTGTGACAAAACAGAGCGACCTCTCTTTAGTATGCAACAATGTTGATCGCAATATCAAAGTTTTAACCGATCTTCAGCGCGAATTGCGTCGTTGTTCTTCTTTTGATTTTTCAGTAGCGTTCATTACTCGCGGAGGACTTGCAACCATCCTTCAGTATCTTGACAATACTCGCAACACAATTACTGGCAGAATTTTGACAACTGATTATCTTAATTTCAGTGAACCGCAGGCACTTCGCACTTTGCTATCCCTCAAGAATATACAGGTCCGGATGTACACTAAGGATAATTTTCACACGAAAGGGTATATGTTTTACAAAGACGGCGAGTGCACGCTTCTTATTGGCAGTTCAAATTTGACCCAAGGTGCACTATCTGTTAACAAAGAATGGAATGTTTTGATTTCTTCAGAAACTGGTGATTCAACGATCATTACGGAGACCAAACAGGACTTCGAGAGTATGTGGTCTGAAGCTGAGGATTTGACTGAAGCTTGGATTAAAGAATATGAGCCACGTCACCTAAAAGCCAAAATTGAACGTGACAAAGATTTGTTTACAGCTTCAAGCTCTGATATAATCGTTCCAAATGAGATGCAGGAAGAAGCACTTGTTAATCTTTCAAAATTAAGAAACGAGAATGAACACAAAGCATTGCTAGTATCTGCAACGGGTACGGG
>CAVGRR010000059.1:0-10204 GCA_963631655.1 Eggerthellaceae bacterium | reverse complement strand
CCGCACCGTTGCTGATCGGAAGGAAATACGCACATATCGGTTGGGATTCGGAACCCAAAAAGTCACTTTTATGAGTGATGTTTCACTGACATCTCCAGTGACGGCCCATGCAATCCGAAAAACCGATCATCATTATCGCAGCAGTTCTGATTGCTGTACTGTTGATCGGAGAGGTGTTCACCTACTGTGTCCATGAGGAATATTCCGTCGGGGCCGAACGCACCTCAGACGGCATGGAATGGAACATCCACACCACTGGATCGAACACCTATGACATCCTCGTGCTCGACAACGGAACCGCACAGACCCAGAAGACATTTTATTTCTATCTCGACGAGAACTACGGACACACTTCCGTGCCCGGCAAACAGCCTGTCGGTTCGAAGGCCCTGACGCCTAAAGAATATCTTTCAACCCTCGAAAAGGAACTAAATACCAGAGGGGTCAGTGATATACATTACGTCGATGCAAAATCGCTTGCAGAACTCATTTCAGACCATTCCCGTTCCAAGGAGATCGCATTGGTGATGGTCTCCGGATCCATCCCCGATACCGTTTACACCGCATCCGACGGATTGGCCGAATGGGTCCGGTCGGGCGGCACACTGTACTGGGCCGGCGGGATCATCGGAGAATATGAATCCCACAGTGACGAGTCGGCCACCCAGTTGACGAACGGTCCCCAGAGGATCATCGGTTATGACTGCGTGAATCCGCAACACCCGGACGGGGACAAAAATGCAGGGCTGGTGGACAAGACTGTAACTGAAAACAAATTGCAAAAAGCCCTCGGCCTCACCAGCAACTGTGTGCTTTATTCAGTGGACGCAAGCTGTCTCGGCAGCTCGATCGGACACTTGTCCCTCGGATTCACCGACGGCACATACTCCAGCATAACCTATATCCAATCGGGTTCGGGACAGGTATGCGTGATCGGAGGTGACCTCACCCATCAGCAGAATTCTGATATGTCCCAGATCATCGCTTCCGAACTCTGTTACAGTTCTACAGTCATTGCATTTGAGGACGGGACAGTAGGTTCGAACGCCGGAGGAAGCATATCGTTCACGGCGACCGGAAACGTCAGGGCATACATCTATCTCGGTCACGGATCTGAATATGTGGTGTACGGAAGGGGGTTCGACCTTTGAACACCGGATCGCTGCCCGAGCTCGACCTGAGCTGGTCACGGATCTATCCGAAACTGAAACATCCGATCCTTCTGATCGTGATAATCGGACTTGCGGCCAGGTTCGTTCTTGCACCTCTGCTCACATACAATTTCGATTTCAGCGGCTGGGCTTTGGTCCTCAAAAACATTCAAGCGGACTACGGTCTCTACGATATCTACGGATACTATTATTCCCCTCCGTGGGGTTACATTCTGGCGGTCTTCTCGAAGCTGACGAACCTTCTGGGACTGTCGGTGTTCGGTGGACAGTCCATCGATGCACTTTCCGTCGAATGGTACGACTGGTACTTCGATGCCACCGTCACCACCCCCGCTTTTAATCTGCTTCTAAAAACGCCGATCATCCTCGGAGACCTGCTGGCAGGCTATCTGATCTACTGGCTGGTCATGGACATCACCGATGACAGGAAGAAGGCCGCACTTGCGTTTGCGGTCTGGTTCCTGTGCCCGTTCGTCATCACCGTCGGATGCATCGGAGGACAATTCGATTCCCTTTCAGCAGTATTCACACTTCTTACGTTCATATTTATCCGCAAAAACAGGTATGTTCTCGCCGGAATGATGTTTTCCCTGGCCTTCCTGACCAAACTCTTCCCTGCGATCATGATCTTCGTGTTCGTCGCATACATCTACCGCAGACAGTCAGAAGAGGGGAACTGGATGAAATGTCTCCTCAGAGCAGTGCTCGGATTCCTTATCGCCACCGCGGTGATACTTCTTCCGAACATCCTCAACGGCAACGTCGGTGACTGTTTCGCGTTCCTGACCAACCGTGTTTCCGACGGACTCGGCGGTTCGACCTCCGAGTACACTCAGTACCTCACAGTTGTGGCATATCTTGCCATCGCAGCCATCGCACTGCTCCTCGCAAAGCACATGATCCGTTCGAAGAGGGACCTTTCTTATGATTTCCTCTTCTTCGGTCTGCTGACATTGACCGTACTGTTCCTCTATCCGTCGGCACCGCAGTACATGCTGCTCCTGTTCCCCTTCATGATCCTCTGGTTCGTCCTCTGCGATCCTTCCATCAAGAGACCGATCGTTCTGATGATCATCGGGACCACACTGTTCTCGGTGGCGTCCAATTTCACACTCCTGCTTTCGGTGGCCAATTACACGGACTTCATCTCTATCTCAGGACTATTGTCGCTCATCGACATGTACCAGCAGCCGGTTCTGGGACTATCGATTATGGGGTGGCAGTATTATGCAGGCGGTGTGATGCAGTGGATTTCGACGGTATGGCTCTTGGTCATCCTGCTTAAACGCTGGAAATCGGAAAGGGTGACCGTACAGAAGACACAAAACTAATATGTTCGTCACGCCCATTATCGCCCCGTATGGTGTTTTCAGAACTAAGTACCCGTCAAAAGCATTATCTGCTTTTTGCTGGCGTCTACGGACTCGCATCTGTGCTCCTGTTCGTGATCGTCAGACTGGGAGGCATTCCATCGAGCGTTTACGACGGATACTTTCCATATGCAGATGCGATGATGTCCGGTACCGTTCCGTACACCGATCAAGTATTCGTCTACGGTAAATGGAGTGTCTGGGAATACCCTCCGCTGGCATATGTCGTTTTGTTCATACCCAGACTGTTCGCTTCCACACCTGCGGCGTATGAAGCGGCCTTCATCGTGATGACATTCTTGGTGTTCCTGATCGGGCTTTACTTCTCCGAAAGGATGGCGAACAACCTCGGATACAGCTCCTTCAAAGTCATGCTCCTTTACACCGTGGCGATGATGCTGATGTTCGAATTCCAGGTCGACAGGTTCGACATCATCCCTGCGGTCATCACGCTTGTCGCATTGTCCATGATGATCGAAAAACGGTATGAGTGGGCTTTCGTGCTTTTGGCCGTCGGAACCCTTATGAAACTGTACCCTGCGATTCTGATGCCGATACTTCTGATCTATCTGCTGTCGATCCGCGAATACAAACATGCGGGAATCTCGGTCATAGTTGCTGTGATCACTGCTGCGATTGTATTGGGAGCACTGTTGGTCATAGGCAGCCACCCGCTCGCATTCCTCAACTATCACACGGAAAGACCACTTGAGATAGAGTCCCTCGCGGCATCGATAATCTCCTTCCTGGGACTGTTCATAAACCTGGAGATCTCCACAGTGTTTTCATTCGGATCCGACAACATTGTGGGCCCGCTGCCCGACAACATCGCATCGGTATTGCTGTGGGTCATGGTGGGGCTGATCCTCGTTGTATATGTATTGTACGCATACTTCGCATTCAGCAAAAAAACAGAGAACCTCCGCGAAAGTTCCATCGCCATGCTGATGACACTGCTCGTGTTCATGCTGTTCTCCACCGTGTTCTCGGGACAGTACATGATATGGGCAATCCCTGCGATGACATTCTGCCTCTTGTTGCTGAAAAACAAGTCCGATTCGAAACTTATATTTGTACTGTTCGTCGTCGCAGAAGTGCTGACCCAACTCAATTTCTTCTTCAATTTCGGACTCCGCGGAGAAGGAATGGACATGAGTGCTATCGGAATTGTGACGGTGCTGATCAGGAACGTCGTGCTACTGTATCTCCTTTATGTTCTGGGATGTCTGCTCACGGAAAAAAGGCCACTGGTCCCCAAGAAGCTCTCTGAACATCTGGGTGCGGAAACTCCGGAATAATCTTTTAAAAGAGATATCTATCCCGCCATCATGGAATCCAGGCCGGTGTTTCAAGCAGAGTTGATCGTGTCGATCGTGATCGCAGCGGTCGGGTTGCTTAAGAATGATTTTCTGGTCATCACCTATGCGCTCTGCTCCGCCCTGTTCTCCATTGTCCTGATACGTGTTTCAAAGGAAGGTGAGGTCGACACAAAGATCAGCCTCATCTCGATGGTAACACTGATCATAGGAACGATCCTGTTCATCTATGTGTTGAACTACAGTACCGAACCGTTCGTGGACAAACGTACCTATGCCCATATCGAAGGACTCGTCGCATGGGTCATTGCATATCCCCTCGCATATCTGGCCACCGAATGCATCGTCCTTCTGTTCAATGCATCCTTGAACAAATACCTCGTCGCTGGATTTATGGTGTTTAATAGCGAAGCTCTGACATCACTCATGCTCATCGCCATCTCCATCTTCGAGACCGAAGAACTGGACATCACGTTCATGTTCGTCGATGAACTGGCATATCTGTTCATGGGCCTTGTGATGTCGTTGATCGCAGCGTTCATCACATGCATCGCGCTCCGCGGAAAGAAATACAGAATGTGTCGCGAAACACTGGTGGTGAGCGAATGAGAGAGAACAATGAACGCCGGGACAAGATACTGAGTCTTGCCGTCCTCATCGGAGAGGTTGCGATATTCTGCATCATGATCCTTACCATTGTCTGGGACATTGCACCCGGCCTTGATTATCACCCTTCCGAATATCTGATCTCTACATGTATCGCCTGTGCTGCGCTTCTGGCGGTCATTCCTGTCCTCAGGCTCGCCAATGTTGTCAAAATGCCCTGGTGGTTCAACATGCTGCTGATCCTTGATGTGTACGTTTACTCCATCTCCCTCTGTCTGGGTATGTATATGAGCGTGTACTGGTGGGGCTTTGTGGGACATGTACTTTCCACCATGAGCGTCGGTGCCATCGTGTTCCTGGCACTGTGCATCATCGAGAAACATTCACCTGCACACATCACCTTCGGTTCCAATGCGGGAATCCACTGTTTCACCCTTATGATCTCTCTTGCATTCGGTGGAATATGGGAGGTCATGGAGGGTTACATCGACATCGTGGCAGGTCAGGCGTACATGTCTTACGGTGTTTTCGATTCTCTTGACGACCTCAGGGCCGACCTTGTGGGAAGTGTTCTCATGGTCGTCCTGGCCGAATATCTGCTCAGGAGCAAAACCCCCGAAGAGATCGCAGGAGACACTCTAGTCCACACTCCGAAATGGCACAAATCCTGATTGATTCGGTTAAAACACAATGTGCCAGATGACAAAAACAAGGATGTTCGATTTCTGAGATTAAGATAACTTTTCAATCTCAAAATCAGAGATAGTCCTGATAGATTTTGGTTTAATGCAGTAAAATCCGACCGTAAACAAGTGTCATCAAAGGAAAGAATCAAGGGAATATTTCATCAGACAACACTCGAAAATCCATCTTTTAAACCCCAACCTTTATTAATATTATATAGATAGCCTCGCACAGGTATATCTATGAAAGCATTCCTTGTCAAAGGTCATTTCGCTGACCCCAGGAAAGAACAGCCCTTCTCCGTTGAACTGGCCGCCGAAGACGAAGCCGCAGCCAAAGAAAAGATCCTCTCCGAGATCGGAAGCAGGCACAAGATGAAGAGATGGCAGATCACCGTCACCAGCATCGAAGAGATCCCTGCTGACAAAGTCGAGAGTCACCTCGTAAAATACCAGATCGGTGCTTGAAAATGAACGATGAGGAACTCCGCCAGGCAATGCAGACCCTCGAAAGCTACAACAAACAGCTCGAGAATGTCAATCGCCAGGCAAGGATCCTTCAGAACTCCAGGGATGACACCGTCAGGGCCCACAGGACACTGGAAGCCCTGAACGAAGCAAAACCCGGAGACGAGGTCCTGGTTCCTATCGGTTCCTCCTGTCTGGTCAATGTGCGCGTCTCCGACAAAAAAGAGGCGGTCGTGGGAATCGGAAGCAAAGTTTCCGTTTCAAAGGATTTCCCTTCCGCTATCGAATACCTCGATACAGGTATAAAAGAGCTGAACGAGGCCATTCAGAAGACCGTCGCCGCCATGCAGGAGATACAGGCATATGTAGAACAGCTCTCTGCTGCCATTCAGAACGAATACAACCTGAGACAGAAACAGGGTCTCGGAAAGCAGTGAGAGCATGTTTGATTCCCTCAAATCCAAACTGAAGAACATCTTCAAAAAAGGTAAGGATCTCGACAAGGAGACTGTCTATGCCGAGGAACAGCCGGCTGTGAAAGAACAGCCCGTTCCTCAGACGGAGACCGTGCCGGAGAAAAAAGAGGAAATCATTCCCGAACCAGTAAAACCGGTCGAACAGCCGCAGGTCCCTCAGAAAGAGGAGAAACCCATTGAAAAGGTGGCAGAGGTCAAGAAGGAGGAAACTCCCGCACCGGCACCTACGCCTGCACCTGCCAAAAAGGCCGAAAAACCCGTTTCAGGCAAAAAGAAAAGATCTTCCGAGATGATGAGCACATCATTCCTCGGAAAAAAGATCAAAGACGACCCTCTCGATGATATTCTCGACGAACTTGAGGTCACCCTTCTTGAATCCGATGTTGCTTATCCTGTCGTTCAGGAGATCATCCTCGGAGTACGCAACAACCTTGCCGGAAAGAAATACGGACGCGAGTACACCCTTGAAGAGGTTGTCGAACTCGCTGTCAAAGAGGCTGTGAGCGATGTTCTTCAGATCAATGTCTTCGATTTCGATGCATGGCTGAAAGAGCAGAAAAGACCCACTGTCATCATGTTCATCGGTATCAACGGCACCGGTAAGACCACCGCCATTGCTAAGATCGCAAACAGGCTCAAACAGCAGGAATACACCACTGTTCTCGCCGCCTGCGATACTTTTAGGGCAGGTGCGATCGAACAGCTGAACATTCACGCCGAAAAGATCAACACCAAGATCGTCAAGTCTGTACAGGATGCGGATCCCGCTTCCGTCGCTTATGATGCAATCGAACACGCCCGTTCCAAGATGAAAGATGTTGTTCTGATCGATACCGCCGGAAGGATGCAGACCAACAACAACCTCATCGCTGAGATGAAGAAGATTGCTAAGGTCGCCAAACCCGATCTGAAGATCTTCGTCGGAGATTCTCTCGCAGGCAACGATGCAGTTGAACAGGCCAAAGTGTTCGATGAGGCAGTCGGAATTGATGCCATCATCCTGACAAAGATCGACACCGATGCCAAAGGTGGTGCGGCACTTTCCATCGCCAAGACCATCGGAAAGCCCATTGCATTTGTGTGCGACGGTCAGGAGTATGAAGACATCGAAAAGTTCGATGCCGACTGGATGCTCAACAGACTTTTCGACTAATTGTTAAATTGTATTTTGCAATCGGTCCGGTCTTCTTTTTTCAAAGACCCAGCATATCAAAATTGAATATTATATCCTATGGATTTACCACAGGATTAAAGAGTTTCACTCGCGGCGGATGATGGTGGTGACCGCGTTTCCGCCACCGAGACAGAGGGTCGCACAACCGACATCCTTCTGCCTGTCCATCATTGCATAGAGAAGAGTTGTAAGAACACGGGTTCCGGAACATCCGATCGGGTGACCCAGTGCAACAGCACCTCCGTTCACATTGAATATCTCATCTGGCACATTGAGTTCTTTCTTCACTGCACAGGATGCGGATGCAAACGCCTCATTGTGTTCGAAGAGGTCGATGTCATCAATGGTCATTCCTGCCTTCTTGAGAACGTGCCTGGTGGTGGGAATAGGTGCTTCCATGATCCTCTCAGGAAGGACACCACGCTCTCCGTATGCAACAATAGATGCAAGAGGTTTGAAACCGTGTTCATCGGCCCATTTCCTAGAAGCGATGATCATTGCGGATGCACCGTCGCTGAGCTGAGAAGAGTTTCCAGCAGTGACAAGTCCGTCCTTCTTGAATACAGGTTTCAGTTTTGCAAGGGATTCCATGCTGGAGTCGGGGCGGATTCCTTCATCTTTATCAAAGACAATGTCTCCTTTCTTTGTGTGGATAATGTAAGGAACAATCTCCTTGTCGAATTTGCCATCCTGCTGTGCTTTGTAAGCTTTAAGGTGACTCTCGACAGAAAGCTGATCTGCATCCTCCCTGGTGACGTTAAACCTCTCGGCAACGATCTCTCCGGTGAATCCCATGTGCTGGTTGTTGAATATGTCCCAGAGACCGTCATGCACCATACAGTCGGTGACGGTCTGGTCGTTCATCCTGTATCCCCAGCGGGCACCATTCATGAGGTAGGGGGCATTGGACATACTTTCCATACCGCCTGCGGCGATGACATCATATTCGCCTGCTTTGATGGCATCTGCACCGCACATAACTGCCTTCATTGCGGAACCGCAGACTGCATTGACAGTGAATGAACCAATCTCAACAGGAAGTCCTGCTCCGATCGCTGCCTGCCTTGCAGGGTTCTGTCCGAGTCCGGCCTGAAGAACATTTCCCATGATACATTCTTCAATATCAGTGGGTTCCATTCCTGCCCTTTTTACTGCTTCTTTGACACAGTGTGCACCGAGTTCAGTGGATTTTATTCCGTTCAGGGCTTTTCCGTATTTTCCGATCGCGGTTCTGCATGCGCTGAGAATTACAACATCCTGCATTGTTACCTACTCCAGTGTAGTTACAGTCTGTTGGTAAAAACGATATATATTATTGTCGGTTATTAATTACGACAATTGACGAACTCAACAGGCTGAACAATGTTCATTCTTTTCAAAGGTTTAGATAGATGTCTTCTTGCCGAAACAGGCGGTTCATACCATCCTGGCACTATCCAGCGGATATTCTTTTTCATGATGCAGTCCTGAGCCTTTGTACCGCATTGTTTGCAACGGTATCCTTTATTCTTACCAATTGAAACCATTGATCTGCCGCAGGAAGGACACTTGGGGTTTGATATCTTTCTAAATTCATCTTTTGTTTCCAGAACATGAATTTTTTCGATATTCAGAGTACGCGGAGAATCTCTCAATTCACCCATGACCTCCACAACATCCCCTTCAGATAACCAATCAATCACATATCTGAAATCACCGGAAGGTTCGTATGCCGCACATTCGAGCGGACCGAATTTTGTATTGATCGTCAGAAATGTATGTCCACCTTTGACACGTTCACTTTTCACAACAGTTCCTTTAATTAGATAAGAGCTGTTCGGAATAAATTCGGATTCAGTAAAATTACTGATGATATGATCATCAGTACCCTGATTAGATTGAAAAATTATCCACCTGCTCTGCTCCTCGGTTTTGATTATATCATGACCTCTGATCAGGTCATCTGGCACATCACCTCTGAAACCGTAAAGCACAGGACACGGAGTGCCGGGAAATATCGCGATCTTTCCTGATCTGTCTTCAATATTGTTGAATGAAGTTGTGATCAGTTCATCAGCATCTTTGACAGAAGAAGCTTCGAAAATACGTTCGGTCCCCCATCTTTTCTGAGGGCGATATGTAAGTAATTCAAATGTGTAATCTTCAGGAATCCAGGCCATACCGCAGATACAGCCGATCAATCCTCTTCCGCAGCCCAATTCAAATTTTTCAGCATTCAGACGCTGAATTTCTTTGATTATTGTGTCACGTTTGACAATACGTGTGACACCGTTAACATAAAATGAATAAGAAGGTCTTTCAGAAGATATCACAAGACCTGGGTCTGAGTCAACAGGATCGTGAAATTTCTCGATCAGAGGAATGATATGTTCTTTAATTTCTTTAGAAGAAGGTTCCCAATCTTCTTTATCTTCAAAAACAAAAAATGATGAACCGTTAATTTCACCAATCTTTGTTTTGTTTCCTTTTCCTCTTCCAAAAGCCATCACAAGAGAACCGTTGCCGCGGGTCTTCCAGGGAACTGCAGGATTGAGTCTCACCAATTTAGGATATTCAATAAGATCCAGACCCAGATTTTCAACCAATTCATAAATGATCTCGGTTGCAAGATAGGTTGTACAGTTTCCCCTCATCGAATCCGTATCATCTACGGCAACAAACATTGATTCCGAATTGAAATATCATATTTTATTCTGACCTGTAACAATACATTTTCGAAACGAAAAACATTGAATTATCATCGGAATAGGAACCTTCGATAGAGTAAATGTTGTTCACCAGCGGACTTTCTTTACAGAAACAGTGAATAGTGGAACCTTGAGAGGTTTCAAGATCAAAAACAAATCCTTTTTCTGAGGTGTTGTTTTTTGTCACAATTCCGGTAATCATTTCTTTTGAATCCTCATCTTCCTGATAGAAATAACAGAATGATACTAATA
>CAVGRR010000058.1:0-10603 GCA_963631655.1 Eggerthellaceae bacterium | reverse complement strand
TTTAAAATCAGTTCCGAAAAGGTCCGTTAAGGTGTTTGGGCGGGACACCCGTTGAGGTTACGGGCATCCCTATGGCCGGGATCAGGCCTTTTTCTTCCACATGACGGTCATTCCGAGACCTGCGAGCAGAAGGATCGTGGCGATGGCGATCATGAACTCGGTGGCATAGGTGTCCGCAGGGACCTCGACGACCATTTCTCCGTCATCGTTCATGACGAAGCTCTTGCCTGCAATGTAGGCAGAGGCTGCCGGGACCCCGTCACCGAACGTGATGTTCTCGAAGGAGTCCTCGTCCACGAACCTCAATCCGCTGTTGATGACAATCTTCTTCAGAGATGAACATCCGGGGATGTCGAGTCCGAACATAGAGACATCTCCCACAATGGCACTCTCGGATACCGTACGCACCGATCCCGCAAAGGTGAGCGAGGTCAAACTGCATTTTACGAACGCATGACCGCCTATGGTCTCGGTACCTTCGGGTATGGTATAGGCACCTTCCTTGGCACCCGGATACGCGATAAGTGTCTTCAGGTCCTTGGAGAACAGCACCCCTTCCACAGAGGTATAATATTCATTCCCATCCGCCACTTCGAATGCGGTCAGGGAGTTTCCGTTGACAAGGGTCTCCTTCTCGAGATACACCTCCGCACCGATCTCCAGCGTGCCGGTCTTTCCTGCAGGCAGAATCATGAGATAGGTCATGTCCTTGTTGTACAGCACCCCGTCGACCGAGACGTAGATGCTGTTGTCCTCGGAGACCGTCACGGATTCCAATGCGGTACAGTGTTCGAAGCCGCCGATGTACAGCGCCGAGCTTCCGAAATGAACGGTCTTCAGTGCGGTGCAGTAACAGATGTCACCCACCATTCCGACGGAATCGGGAAGTGTCAGCGACTGAAGGTACCTGCATCCGAAGAATGCTTCATCCGATATGCTTGTGACAGTGGAGGGGACGGTATACGAGGTGTCTGTCTTGGCGGCAGGATATGCCACCAACGTGACGGGATTTCCGAAAATGTCCTTCTCGAAGAGCACCCCGTCGATGCTGCAGTATACCATGTTCTCAGGGTCCACATCTATCGAGACGAGGGAGGTGCAGAAGTCGAACACGCTGCTTCCGAGGTACACGACGGATTCCGGAATGGTGATCGAGGTCAGCGAGTCGGCCCCGTAGAAGGCCTCGATATCGATCATGGATATTCCGTCCGGGATCGTGTATGTGGTACTCTCATTCGCTGCCGGGTATTTCAGCAGCTGAATACCGTCTTTACTGAAAAGCACCCCGTCGACGGCGGTGCGGTAATCTATCGACTTCAGGGAGGTACAGCCGTCGAAAAGACGGAATCCCATGCTGGTCACCGAGGAGGGGATCTCAATACTGACGAGGGAGGAGCACTCCTTGAACGCGTAATGCGCAATGGATTTCACCGAATCAGGTATAACAATGGATTCCAGGTTCGCACAGTATTCGAACGCACGGGGGCCGATCGCCTTGACGGTGTCCGGGACCGTGACCGAGGTCTGAGCGGCAGCGGGAGCACAGTAGATAAGGGTATTATCGCTCATCCGGATCAGCATGTTGTCGGTACTGCTGAAATAGGGATTCTCAGGATCTACTAGTATTGATGAAAGGAAGGTGCAGTGGCAGAACGCATCGGTCTCCACATACTGTACGTTCTTTCCGATCATAACAGATGACAGTGCGGTACAGTGATAGAACGCGTTGCTTCCGATATACTCCGCAGTGTCCGGGATCACCACCGTACTGAGAGAGGTGCACTGATAGAACGCACCGTCGCCGATCGTCTTCACCGATGAGAATTCGACGGAGGTGAGGTACGGACAATCCGCGAAGGCGTTCGATCCTATCATCTCGACGGAACCGAGGTTTACCGAACTCAGTTCGGTGCATCCTCTGAACGCATATTCCCCGATAGTCTTCACCGAGGAGGGCACGGTATAGGCAGGGTCCTTCTTGGCCACGGGATACTGTATAAGTATGGTACCGTCGCCGTTGAGGAGTACGCCGTCGACGGAATTGTACCACGTATTTGAGGCACTCACGATGATGGATTCGAGCGAATCGCATTCGTTGAGCGCATTGTCCCCGATGATCATGACGGAACTACCGAGACTGATCATCTTAAGAGAAGAACAGTCGCAGAACGCCTGATAATCGATGATCGTGACCGAATCGGGAATGCTAACGGCAGTCAATGCCGAACACTGCAGGAACGCGCTCTGACCGATGGTGACGACGGAACCGAGGTCCAAAGAGGTCAGGTGGGGATTGTGATAGAACGCGAGGTCATCGATGGTGATGACGGTGGAAGGCACCGCGTATGAGGTACTGTCCTTCTGCCTCGGATACACCATCAGGACGGTACCATTGTCGCCTATCAGGACACCTTCGTCCGACATGTAATAGGAGTTCGAGGCACTGACCGATATGGATCTGAGGGATGCACAGCCGTCGAACGCGTTCCCGCCGATGTAGGCCACCGACCTTCCGATGGAAGCTGTTTCAAGGGAGGTGCAGCCGTCGAACACATTGTCTCCCAGGTAGGTGACGTTGTCCGGAACGGTGATCGAGACGAGGGAATCACAGCCGCTGAACGCGGAATCCCCGATGTACGTCACGGTGTCCGGGACTGTTATATTCTTCAGGGAACCGCAGGAATAGAACGCGGAATACTGTATTTTTGTGATATCATGTCCGAGGGTGACGGATTCGACCGCCTCGCATGCGAAGAAGGCACATCCGCCGACCGAGGTGACCCCGTCCTCGATGACGATGGACCTTATCTGATAACGGTAGGAATACCAAGGTGCTGTTCCGTAGCTGTAATCGGCCATGTCGCCGACACCGCTGACGGTGAGCGTACCGGTATCTGGGTCATAGGTATAAGTGACACCCGTGGAGGATGTCGCGGCATCATCTTCCGGATCGTCGGCGTCGGAGAACTCCGTGCCGGACAACGAAACGAAGGCTGATGCGGATACCAGTGCGATGAGGATCGCGAGAACATATTTCCAATTCATGTGAAACACCGGACCGAATGATTTCGGTCAAATTCCGAAGGCGGGCACAGTCCCAGACGGCGGAACGGCACCCCTGCCGGACATACAGAGATGTATCTTCGGAACAGAATATAATGGAATTGCAGAACCGGACGGGGATCATCCGCCCGGGAAATGGTTTGTCTCACTTACCGCCGAAACGTCCCTTTGAGGAGCCTGGCACTATGCGTACCTTATTGCGGTGGATGCGTGAGAAGAGGAGGATCGCGATGATGGCTAGCACAGGGATGAGGATTATCAGACTGGTCATATCATTGTGACCTGCAGTGCCCTCATCTTCGGCCCATGTCGCGTGCAGGACCTGATCTCCGGTTATCGGTTGGGTCGGGTCGAACTCCACAAAGCTCTTCTTATCCGTGCTCCAGCCCAGGAATTCATGACCGTCCTTTGCATCGAACACCGGCAGACTGATAGTATCCCCCTCATCAGCGGTAAGACTTGCATACACATCTCCGTCCGACATGAGGAGGACCGAACATTCCCTGATCATCTTCGCATACAGGATCATATCCCCTGTTATCGACCGGGTCTGATCGAACTCCGCAAAAATGCTTTTATCCGTGCTCCACCCCTTGAATTTCCTGTGGGACTCCGATTCGGGGGACGGCAGAGTGACGATGTCGCCTTCGTAGGCTGTCAGATTCGAGTAGACCTCTCCGTCCGACATGAGAACGATGGAACATGCATTGAGCCATTTCGCATGGAGGGTAAGGTCCTCCGTGATCGGCTCGGTGGCCTCGAACGCCTTTCCGGACTCATAGACCCAGCCGCCGAATTTCGCACCTTCTTTCGTAGGATTCTCGGGCAGACTGATGAAGTTCTGATTCTTGCAGACGGTGGTGGAATTTATCACTCTCTTGTCATAGAACACACTGTCTGTGATGAAATCGACGGAGACGGACAGTTTGTTCATATGGAGAGCATGGATCTTCACGTCCAATACTGAAGAACCCTGGTCGGTCGTGACCTTCTGGATCGCCAGGAATTCATCGGACTTCGATCCGTCGAATGTCACTGTTTTGCCTTCTTTTGTGCACAGCACTTCTCCGCTCGGATTACTGACCGTCCATTCGACGTTATCCGCCTCCCCATCATACTCCAGAGTGATGCTGTCACCGTAACACCAGTAGACCACATCGCTGGTGGCATCGACGGGAACCGACGGTGAGATCACAATCGCAGTGAGGAGCATGGTGAACAGTGCCAGCAGTTTGGATCTCGTGGAATCACCGTCACAGTGGGGCACAGGTGACGCGGATGCTGTTCAATGCGGTCATCGAACCGATGACGTTCACGGTCACGATCTTCTGTTCGGTGGTTCCGGTCTTGCTGAGGATGATCTGATATGTTCCGTTACCGGAGGTATTGAGGGTCTGTTCACCAGGTGCCGCGGTAGTGGAATACAACATCTTGGTGGAGACCTTGGAACTCTCATCGGTGTAAACGACGGATGCTTCCGTACCGTTCGTCACATTCAGCACCAGGGCGGTTCCGGAAAGGACGGATACAGTCGTCTCTGTGGAATTATTGTCCAATTTTGTTTCATCTCCACTGGTGATCGAATAGGTCAACGAGGATATGGTCGAACTGATCGTGTATTTCACCGAAGTATCGACGACCACGGAGGAATTGCCGCTCTTATCGCTGATGACGACCTTGAAACTCATCGGGCTTCCGCCGGACCATTTTTCAGTGGTGACATCGGCACGTCCGGTTATGGTGAGGTCGTTGTGGATCGCGACACCGGGATAGAGTCCGACAGCATAGAAACTGTAATTGCTGAGATCCGAAACAGACTCTCCGCCGACCTTTAGTTCTCCCTTGGAGGAGAAAATGCCGTCCGAATCAAGGGCGACGTCTGAGAAGGTCAGGCTGTATGAGGTTGACGCATCTTCAACAACGTTGATCTTGTAGTACATAAGCTGTGTAACAGACAAGGAGGTTATGTTGAAACATACAGTAACAGAACATCCCGTTGCACAGGACTTCTTCAAGGATATAACGAATCCGAATGTCCCATTATCGTCAGCTTTAATCGGTTTAACTGAGAGATTGTCAGAAGAGAGTGTTTCATCTGTATCAGGCCATGAAGGTAAGCTTCCATTATCTGCCGACAGTCTCACATCAATGTTACCATTGCCACCAGGATTCAAACTATAGTCTATATGATAACCATCATCCTTCTTGACAAACTCAAACGCCGTCAGATTAAGCGAGATATACACGACCTTGGTTCCTCCGACCGGCATCGATACGCTCTTAAGGTAAGGAGAATCCTTGGTTCCGTTCTGAACTGTATCGGTTCCTTCAGAGGAATTCGTAACAACCACGACACCGGCAATCAACAGTGCCAGCACCATGATTATTGCAATATTTTTTCTGCTCATTATACCACGATTGCATTCATTAATTTCTCGATAAATGTTAAGTCCAATATCCATTCAATAAGGACATACTCGGTGTCAGAAGTGCCTCCGACCGCTGAATAGACCGCAGGAATGACCACTCTGATGTTTCCCGTTCCGGGGAACAGCTCAGATGAGTTCACGGTACAGATCCCGCTTTCAACCGAAAACTGGAAACTGCCTTCTTCCGTAGGAACGAAATAAGGTACCGATCCCGCTGTCAATTCATATGTCCCAGCGGTCAGAACCTGAGGAAGCCTCAGATCGACCGTGACCGTATCTCCGGTCTTGTAGACCTGTTCAATCAGGACCTCGCCCTGTGGAAGGGTCGTCAGTTTCGGTATCCATATCGCATAGAGCGTCAGAACACTGCTGTTCGCCTTTTTCGCGAGGTCTGAAGTCATTTTGAAGGTGGACTTGTTCTGAAAATCAAGTGTCTGGGTATATTGAACGTAGTGACCGTCCGCATACCCGTCCGAAAAGGACCATCCCGCAAACACCGTTCCGTCAGGGACCGTACCTTCGAATGAAGGTAAAGTCACCTGTTCCCCCACAGATACTGTGAAAGACCCAGACCATTCGGAAGTCCATAAACCTCCGTTCGGATTCAGATCGACGGTGTATGCCTCACCCTCCGCATGTGCGGCAGGAATATAACTGACCGAAAGAACAACTAGGATTACGGCCAGTAACGGCAATAAGGTCGAGGGACCGAGAAACTTACGAAAAGTTCCCGGCAGGGAGAAGACACCTTGCATAGAACTCCACCAATGGTAAATATCGTAGTCGGTACCTAAATTGTTTCATTGTATATAAATAAAAACAAAATTTATATTCATTTTATGGCTGTTTTTACACAAATTATTGTAAAGACATCCATTTTTGATAAATTTTCAACGCACCGGTCTTCCGCGGTGTTTCCGCCCGTGAAGGACGATGTACAGCACCAGAGAGAACAGTCCCACGCCTGCCATTAAGAGATAATTGGTCCTGTATCCGAGACAGTCGATCAGCCCTCCGTTCAGGATCGAACCCATCGCATATGCCAGGTCCATGAAGATTCCGAACATGGTCACCGCGGCGGCCACCCTCGCAGGCGATGCGTCCCTCACGACCACGGCCTGTCCCACCGAGTTCAGCTGTGCGATGTTGAACCCGATCAGAAGTCCCGAGAACAATAATATGTAACCGTTCGTGGCGGTGGACAGCAACACCATTCCAACCACGAAAAGCAGGAACATCGGGATAAGTGCCAGATTCTCTCCGTAGAGGTCGTACATCCTGCTCAGGAAGAGCCTGCAGATCAGGGTTCCTGTAGATAAAGCGACAAAGAAATACACCGCATAGGTGTGCAGTCCGATCTCGTTCCCGTAGGGAGAGATGAACGACAACACACCCGAATACGAGAAGAAGAACACGAACGCCACCAGCGAGATGGGAAATGCGCTCCGTTCGAATATACCCGGATTCTCGGGAGGTGCGGTCACTCCGTCCTTCCTGTCGTCCGTAAGGAACAGTGACACGATCAGTGCCGCCAGGTTGGAGATGCACCCGATCGTGAAGATCTCATGATAAGACCCAGACCCCTGAAGATACATGCACATGAACGGCCCCAGGGCGGAGCCGATGGTCATGCTGAGCATGAAGTATCCCATCCCCTCGCCCCTTCTCGCGGCAGGCAGGGACTGGGCGACGATGGTGTTGATCGCCGATGCCGCGATACCGTAGGTGATGCCGTGGATGAACCTCACTATGAGTATCTCCGCCACGGAATCCGCTGCGAAATAGAACAGTGACACGAAGGTCCCCACGGCGAGCGAGATCACCGCGAGCCTTTTCTTCCCGTAGTAGTCCAGCCTCCCTCCGATGACCAGACGGGAGATGATATCCCCGCCGATGAAGATACTGGCGACAAAACCGCCCAGCATAGAACCGGTGGAGAGGATATCCTCCGAATAGGAGGTCATCCCCGTGTAGAACATGAAGAAGAACACTGTGTAATAGAAACAGATCAATGTGCACAGATTGAAATTCCGCGTGAACAGCGACTGCTTCTTCATCAGCAGTGTGATTGCAGGAAACTATTTCATCGTATGTCCCAGGACCGAAAATCGTTATATCCGCGAATCCGATTCGCGGTCCGAGGTATTCTAATGGGATTTGGAGACAAACTCAAAGTAGGAATCAGCAACGCAGGAAGCCGCATCAGCCAGAGCGCCGACGAGGCAGGATACAACAGCCGCATCAACGACCAGAAGAAGATCATCGACGACTCGACCAAGAAGGCCGGAGAACTGATGTACGCGGAATACGCCAAAGGCGCAAAGATGATCACCCCCGAGATCGAGGAACTCTTCAAAGCAGCGGATGCAGCTAAAGCTGAGATCGAGAAGCTCGAGGCCGAGAAACAGGAAATGATCGACAAGGCCCAGAAGGAACGCGACGACAGGCGCGCCGATGCAAAGGCAAGGGCCGAGGAAGAGAAGGAAAAGAAGAAAGAGGAAAAAGAGAAAAAGAAAGAAGAGAAGAACAACTCCGAGTGAGTCTTTTCTTTTTTGCCGGGGCCGTGAAGGCCCCGGTGGCATCAGAACAGATGCTCTGCAAGATACGAAGCAGCGACCACGAACACGACGAGGATCATGATTCCGACCATGAAGTAGGCCTGCATTTTCACTTTTTTATCTTTACGCATAGTCCCAGGATGACTCAGAGGGTATTTATCGATTTTTGAACATCGGCAAAGTCATCCATGCCGCCGCCACGACCGTCCTCGGGGATAAGTTCGATCTTCCTTCTCGAAGGGTTCTTCGAACGGGAGGCCGCCTTGCGCTGAACTTCATTATACTCCAGAGGATTCACAGCAGGTGTTGCATAATGACGCACCAACACCCCGTCCCATCTGAGGAATCCCGCATACACGGGATTGTGCAGAACCGTGGATAGACTGTCCTTGCTCCACCTGGTCCCGCGGCGCGTACGATGTCCGTCGCGGTTCAGGGATTCGCATATCTGGGACATTGAATTTCCTTCTGAAAATTCACGATATATGCGCTTCACGGTTTCGAGTTCCTCGGGCACGCTGCGGAGCAGTCCGTCCTCCAAAACATAACCGAACGGAGGGTTGAAACCCATCGTGCGGTTCTCATGAACTGTATTGGAAAGCGTCTCCGCCTTCTCCTTCATACCGATCTTGGTCCTCTCTCCGATCTGTTCGGATTCCAGCTGGGCGATGTTCTGGATCATGCTCACAACGAACCTTCCCATGGCCGTGGTGGTGTCCAGATCTTCGGTCGCGGAACGGAACTCCTTGTGTTTTTTCGCAAGTTCGTCCATCATCAGCATGAAGTTGCGGGTGTTCCTGTGGATACGGTCCATTTTCAGAACGAGAATAAGATCCCAGTCGTTGATCTCGCTCATCATCTCCTGATATCCGGGACGCCTGGTGGTCCTTCCGGAATATCCGTCGTCGCGGTAGATCTTGTAAACGGTGAGATCGTCAACAATGTCGGTGCAGTACATCAGGAGCTTCTCCTCCTGAGCATCGAGGGAGTAACCGTCGATGGCCTGCTCCTCGGTGGAGACCCTGGTGTACAGTGCGGCCCTCAGCATGACCGTTCATCCCGTATCGGGCCGTTCACCGATATGAAAACGCTTTCGGGAATGATGGCGGGGGTCCTGCTCTTGCGGACGATACCGTCCCAGCGGAGATATCCCGCATACAATGGATTGTGAAGGATCTTCCATACCGACTGGCGGGACCATCTGCCTCCGGTCTTGGAGGGTATGTTGGAATTCGTGAGAGAGACGGCTATGTCCTCTGTGGTGTACCCCGAGGAGTACATGTCGAATATCCTTCCTACAATTTCAGCCTCAGCTTCTATGGGGACCAGCGTGCCGTTGGAGTAGCGATAACCGTACGGTTCTCCGGAGCCCATGGGTCCGTCCCCGCTCTTGGCCTTCTCCTCCATGGCGAGTTTCACCCTTTCGCCGATCTGTTCGGATTCGAGCTGGGCCATCCTCTGCATGATGTCCATCACGAACCTTCCCATGGCATTGGTGGTGTCGAACTTCTCCATCATGGAATAGAAATCCTTGCCGTTCTTCTTGAGATAATCCATCATCTCGGTGAAGTTGACACTGTTCCTGTGGATACGGTCCATCTTCATGACGAGCACAATGTCCCAGCGGTCCAATTCGCTCATCATCCGGCGGTATTCCGGACGATTGGTGGACCTGCCGGAGAAACCTTCGTCACGGTATGTCTCCGTTATCTCCCAGCCGTTACGCAGACTGCAGTATGACCTGAGCCTCCGTTCCTGTGCATCGAGCGAGTATCCCTCCCTCGCCTGATCTTCTGTGGAGACCCTCACGTAGATCGCTACGCGCATCTCATCCCATCCGAGGACCATATCTGGTTCTGATTAAATAAAACTAAGGTCGGGTATAGAGACAGGTAGTGTCCTCAAGACACCTGTCCTTCGGACGGGATCATGAAGAAGATGACCCTCCGTTTTCTCCGTCTGGGACATATGTCGGAGGGTGTGATCTTCAAAGGCGTTTTGTGCCGAGACCGATCGTGAGAATACTCTTGTACGGAGATCCAAGACCGATGTCGGCAGGTATGGGAAGAGCTGTCTTCTCTATCGGGTTCTGATCTTCCGCCGTACAATCGGACAGGTACATTATACCGCCGGTTCCGCGGAACATATGCCCGCTAAGATTATCCGCAACGGGATCCAGATGTTCACCGTCAGACCCCCAGAACACATACCCTTCAAAGGTGTTGAGTCCGATGTATATGATCCCGCTCTCGAATGTGATCTCATCAGGCTGATGGGTCGGAGTACACCAAAAAGGCACGCAGTTCTCATAATCGAATCCGACACCGTCGGTTCCGGCAGTGAATTTCAGTTTCGTGATACTGTTGCATCCGTCAAATGCAGGATACCTTTCCGAACAGATGCTGTCGAGAGAGATCGGGATGGTGAGTTCGGACAGTCCCCGGCAGTTGTAGAACGTGTGGCATCCCAGGGATTCCACACTGTTCGGGATCACGAGAGAAGTGATGTTCAGTTCGCGGAACGCATCGGATCCGATGTGCTTGATACCTTCCT
>CAVGRR010000057.1:0-10659 GCA_963631655.1 Eggerthellaceae bacterium | reverse complement strand
CGGAGTACATATTTAATGCTTCTGAAACAGCAATTTTTGTAATGTGCCAGATGTCAGAAAAGCAAAGGAACTCAGTTACTCCGTATACCGTAAAATCCGTGAGTTAGAGTCAGAAAGAAATCGAATGGACAGCCGACCTGAAAAAAATGAAAGAAGAATGAGTGCAACCGCCGGGATTCGAACCCGGGTGGCAAGCTTGGAAGGCTTGAATCCTAACCAGCTAGATTACAGTTGCAACTAAGTTGAGTATCTGACAGCCATATTTAATAGTTGGGATTGGTCTCTCGTCCAATTCCGCCGTCTGGAGCCAGATAACAGTCGGGAATACCCAGGTTTTGCACTGTTCCAAAATTCTTATAGAAGAATACAGATGGGGACGGTATGTCGGAAGGGGTGTTCGCAAGCGATTCCGAAGCGAAGCTTTGGAAAAGGATCGAAAGGGCAGACAGCAACAAAAATTCTGAGCGCAGGCTCAAAGAGATCCGGGCCATTCTGAATCTTATCGAGGACTCGGAAGACAAGCACGATTCGAGGTCCCTTTGCAAACTGATCGACATCGTGTCGCTGGAAGAGGCCAATGGGTGGGGCGATGATGTCACCGATCTCGTGTCCAGGAGCCGCCAGGGGGACTGTCACCCCATACTCACCGCCGCCATGCGTTACGCCCGCAAGGGGCTTGTCCCGGAAGCGGAGAACTATCTTGCCCGCATCACCGAGGCCCCTGACAAAGCATTGTATTATCTTGTGAAGGCACAGGTCGAGATCGCCAAGAACAACTGCCCCGATGCGATAGCCGACCTTCATCTGGCACTGTGCAGCGACAGACTTCTTCACGACGCATATCAGACCCTTTCCAAACTCGATTCCCGTACGAACTGGGCCGCCCTCGAGGCATGCGAACGTCTCTCCTGCGGCCTGACCATCGATGAGCCCGAGGATGACGGGGCCGCCGAACTCTCGCTGTACCGCATATACAAGGAATGGTACACCGGGAACAGGGACAAGGCCACCCGCATGCTCATCGCATCCCCCCAATACGATAACAAAGACCCAGACTATTGCATCCTGTCCGCCAGGATGTCCCGTGACGAAGGCGACTGGAAATCCTGTCAGATGATGCTTGAAGAGGCCAGCCGCACCAGGCAGGAGGATGCATCGCTTCTCTGTGAACTCGGAGAGGCCTATCTGCTCGGAGGGAACTTCGAACACGCCCTGTCCTGTTTCAGGAACGCGGAGGCGTTCGATCCCGCCAACCCCAGGGTCTCCAAGGGACATATCAACACCTGCATCGCCCTCGGAAAGAACAACGAGGCACTGCAGATCATCAGCGAGTTCTTCGATTCCGAGATGGTCACCTATGAGGACTTCGAGACCTTCACCGAGAAACTGCTCCACATGGGATTCTACAACGAGGCCGCGGAGTTCGCCGCGAAGATCCTCTACAGCAACCCCGGGGACGCTCTGGCATATGTGGTCCTCAGCAAGGTCGCCATGAACGACGGCCGTTACCGCGAGGGTGAGGAGTACGCCAAGAAGGCGGTGGCGGAGAACAAGAAGAACGCGACATGTCTGGCACAGCTGTCCACCGTGTATCTGACGCTGAGGCACACCTCCAAGGCCGCATCGTTCGCAAAGAAGGCTGTGTCCGCCGACGGGAAGAGCATCGACGCGCTCATGGCACTCCTTGCGGTGTACAGGGAGACGGGAGAGAACACCCGTGCGATCGCCACCTGCAGAGAGATCCTTGAGATCGACCCGAAGAACAAGGCCGCATCCGATACACTTTACACACTCGAACTCGCCAGCGCCCTGAGGGAGAAGGATGGTTCGGAGGTCATGTCGACCGTCGTCGGTGAGGAGGATTTCGTCAAGCTCATCCGCACCCTCATCGAGGAGGGGAAGTACACCGAGGCGGAGAAGCTCTGCAAGGACAACAACAGCAAGTTCGGAGGCTCCAAGGACGTCAGGTTCCTCAGAGGAAATGCCGAATACGCTCTGGGAGAATACCTTCACGCATCCGCATCCTACGCCTCCGCGGCCGTTCTGATGAAGAACAATGCCGAGGTCTGGCACTCCAAAGGTCTGGCCGACGAGAAGGCCGGGGATTTCGATTCCGCAGAAGAGGCGTTCGGAAAGGCAGTTCTTCTTGATATGAACAATTCCGGATACTGGGTCTCTATGGGTTGCATCAAGGAGAAGAAAGGCGACCTCAACGCCGCCATCAAGGCGTTCAACCATGCCATCGAGCTCGACCCCCGTTCATCCTATGCCCTGGTCCGCAAGGCGGCCATCCTCGCATGCAAGGGAATGTACTCCGAGGCATTGGTGTTCCTCGATATGGCGGAGGCCACAGATCCCAAGAACACGAACATCCAGACCGTGAAGATGAAGGTCTGCGTGAAGGCCACCAAGTATGCCGATGCGGTCAACATCGGAAAGAGGCTGATGAAGAAGGATCCGGACGCCTCTACGGTCGCGACCTATGCCCGCGCCAACATCGAATTGAACGATCTGGGTCTTGCAAGAAAAGTGCTCGAGAAGGCACTTGCTCTGGAGCCCGATTCCTACGAACTCCTCACTGCCTACAGGGACATGGTGGTGAAGACCGCGAACACGGACGAGATCATCAAGGTCTGCACCGAGATCCTCAAGATCAACCAGTACGACAAGGTCACGAAGAAGAACCTCGCCGATGCACTGATGATGGCGGGACGCAGCGATGAGGCCAACATGTACTACGCCTCCATCAGGAACGAGTCCGCCACCGCCGAGGAGACCGACGATTCGGAGATCGAGGCCGATCCCGCGGCAAGGTTCGCCATCGCCAAATCGCTCTACGAAGCGGACAATCTGGTCAGCGCGGCAAGGCTCACCGACAAGATCCTTACCGTAGACCCAGACAACGTGGATTACGTTCTCCTGAGAGCCCAGATCTACCGTAAATCCGGAGACAAGAGAGTGGCCGACATGTTCCTCAGTCAGTACCTCGAGAGGAACCCCACCAACGGATTCCTGCACGAGGCCATCGGTGACATGAGGGTCGAGGACGGGGACTACAAAGGTGCGTCCGCATCCTACGCGAGTGCGATCTCCAGCGGTACGAAGAACCCCGGCATCTATGTCAAACTCGGAAACATGCAGGAGAAGCTCGGAGGTTACGCAAATGCTGTCAAGAGCTTCAACACCGCCGTCATGCTGGACCCCCACGATGCCGATGCGAACCGCAGTCTGGCATATTCTCAGATGCGCACCAAGGATTTCGATGCCGCACTGCGTTCCATTCAGGCATCATTGTCCGTGGAGCCCACCAGGGAGGCGTATGCCATCCTGGCGATGGTGTTCCAGGCCAAGAAGGACCGTGACGGTGTCCGCGACGCATATCACGGATTCCTCAGGTTCGAGAACATCGCCGACGAGTGGAACAACGCGGTAATCACCGCCCTCAACAGCGTCGGACTCAGGACCGAGGCGAGCCTTCTCGGAAGCCGCACCGCCCCCGAGAAGCCCGCCACCGCCAACGAGGTCTCCCCCGAGATCAAACGCTGTGCCGAACGTATCCTCCGCAGGGCCTACACAAGGGGTGTCGAACCCACAGACCCAGGAGTAGCGGAGATGTCCGAGAACGATGAGAATCTGGTGCAGAACGCGCTCGCCTACATCTCCGAGGTCAAGGACTACGGAGACGTCCTCTATGGCACGAACGAGACCGACCGTCTCGAGAACCTGTCCCTTCAGATCGTTCAGCGTGCCAAGAACAAATCTCTCGACGACCTCGAGGTGGAGACCGCCTACGTGGCCGGAGGCGCGAGGGATGTGGACGAGGCACTGACGCTCACCGCATACGTCCGTTCCGCCCTGGTCTCCAAGCTTCCCCGCGAGATCCCGGAGAAGTTCGTCCTGATGGGAAAGGCGACCGACAAGAACAAGAGCATCACCGAGGTCATGTTGGAGAACAACATCGGGGTGTTCTCCGCACGTATGGTTTTGGCCAGTATCGAGGACTGAATCCCCTGTTCGGCCCCCGACACTCCGCGGGGCCGAACTCCGGAATCGGGCGGAGGGTCTGTTCACGGCAACTCAAAGTTGTTTCAATGTCGTGCAAATTTGTCGGATGTCAGACAACGTTTTTCTATCCTTGTAATATCGAATCCACGTTCATTATATAGGACACACCGTTGTGATTTAATCCCGATGGCAAAGAGTTATTTGGTTCTCGAAGACGGGACTGTTTATGAAGGCGAGCCCTTCGGTCACCGGTCTGATGCATTCGGAGAAGTTGTTTTCGCGACCGGGATGTGCGGTTATCAGGAGAGTCTGACCGACCCGTCATACAAGGGACAGATCCTCGTCATGACGTTCCCGCTGATCGGAAACTACGGCACCACATCCGATTTCTACCAGTCCGACAGCGTCCACGCGAGGGCCGTGGTCTGCAGAGAGTATTGCAAGGAACCGTCCGACATGTACGGCGGAAAGACCATCGACGAGTTCCTGAAGGACCACCACGTGCCGGGTATCTCGGGTGTTGACACCAGGGACCTGGTTATCAAGATCAGGAACGGCGGTACGCTCAAAGGCGCACTGACCGAGGATTACGACAGCATTCCGGGTCTCATCGAGAAGATCAGGGCCGCCCCCGCGCCATCAGAGGGCAACCTGGTCGGAGAGGTCAGCTACAAGCAGATCGTCGAATACTACGAAGGAAAGGACATCACCGTGGGTCTTCTCGACTGCGGAGAGAAGTCCGGTATCCTCAGGGACCTCAGGTCGAGGTACAACGTCGTCATGTTCCCCTACGACACCCCTTCGGACGTCATCACAGAATACAAACTCAACGGCAGGAAGATTCAGGGGGTCCAGCTTTCCAACGGCCCCGGTGACCCTTCCCACCCCATCATCCGTGACACCGCGGTCAAGACCATCAAGGACCTGGCGGTTCAGCTTCCCCTGTTCGGTATCTGCTTCGGAAACCAGCTCACCGCCATCGCGTTCGGTGCGAGCACCTACAAGATGAAGTTCGGACACCGCGGATGCAACCAGCCTGTCATGTACGAGGGCAAGGTGTACATCACTTCGCAGAACCACGGATTCGCCGTGGACGACAACACCCTCGAAGGCACCGGACTCATCGCGGACCAGTTCAATGTCAACGACGGCACTGTGGAGGGTATGAGGCACAAGGATCTCCCCATCTACACCGCCCAATATCACCCCGAGGCATCTCCCGGGCCGTGGGACACCTCATTCCTCTTCGACAAGTTCGGTAAGATCATCAAGGAGGGACGTCTATGAGAAAAGATTACAAGAAACTGATGGTTATCGGTTCCGGACCCATCGTCATCGGTCAGGCCGCGGAGTTCGACTTCTCCGGTTCGCAGGCATGCAGGTCCCTCCGCGAAGAGGGCTATAAGACCGTTCTCGTTAATTCCAACCCCGCCACCATCCAGACCGACCCTGACACAGCGGACAAGGTCTACATCGAGCCCATGACCGCGGACATGGTCGCCAAGATCATCGAGAAGGAGGGAGTGGACGGTATCGTCTCCGGAATGGGAGGACAGACCGCACTCAACATCTGCTCCGAACTCGCGGAGAAGGGATACCTTGAGAAACTGGGAGCGACCCTCGTCGGAACTCAGCCCGATGCGATCGAGAAATCCGAGGACAGGGAACTGTTCAAAGAGGCCATGGAGGCCATCGGAGAGCCCGTCCCCAAGTCCAAACCCGCCAACAGCCTGGAAGAGGCCCTTGCGGCGGTCGAATACATCGGAAAGTATCCTGTGCTCATCAGGCCCGCATTCACCCTCGGAGGTACTGGAGGAGGTATCGCATACAACGAGGCCGAGCTGAAGGAGATATGTGCCAGAGGTCTCGCCTACAGCCGTATCCACCAGGTCCTCATCGAAGAGTCCATCCTCGGATGGAAGGAGTTCGAGTACGAGGTCATGAGGGACGGAAAGGACAACTGCATCATCGTCTGTAACATGGAGAACCTCGATGCGATGGGTATCCACACCGGAGAGTCCATCGTCTGCGCCCCGTGTCTCACCCTTTCCGACAGGGAACACCAGATGTTCAGGACCGCTTCGCTCAAGATCATCCGCGCGCTCGGAATCGAGGGCGGATGCAACGTCCAGTTCGCATTGGACCCCGTCACCAAATCTTACAGGGTCATCGAGGTCAACCCCCGTGTCTCCAGGTCTTCTGCACTCGCTTCCAAAGCGACCGGATACCCGATCGCCAGGGTCGCCACCAAGATCGCCGTCGGATACACTTTGGATGAAATTCCCAACAAGATCACCGGCAACACCTATGCCGCCTTCGAACCCACCCTCGACTACGTCGTCGTGAAAATACCCAGATGGCCTTTCGACAAGTTCAGGACCGTCGACCGCCACCTCGGCACCCAGATGAAATCCACCGGAGAGATGATGTCCATCGGAAGGACCTTCGAAGAGGCTCTTCTCAAAGGACTCCGTTCCCTTGAGATCGGTGTCGACGGTCTCGACCCCGTCAACATGACCGAGGACGAGATCCACGAGGAGTTCAGGCACGCCACCGACCGCCGTATCTTCGCCATCGCCCAGGCGCTCCGCATGGGCTGGGACCCCGAGTCCGTGGCCAAGGAGACCCAGTGGGATGTCTTCTTCGTCAGGAAGATCAAGAACATCGTCGACATGGAGAAGAGGCTTAGGAAGGAGACCCTCACCGACGACCTTCTCAAACAGGCCAAGTACATGGGATTCGGAGACGAGACCATCTCCCGGCTCACCAACAAGAGCATCTGGGACATCTGCGGTCAGAGGGAACAGGCAGGCATCATCCCCAAATACAAGATGGTCGACACCTGTGCCGCCGAGTTCGCTGCGGAGACCCCCTACTTCTATTCCACCTACAACGGAAGGTCTTCTGAGGTCGTTCCCGATATGGACAGGAAACGTGTCGTCCTCATCGGTTCCGGGCCCATCAGGATCGGACAGGGAATCGAGTTCGACTACTGCTGCGTCCACGGCGTCATGGCACTTCAGGAGGAAGGCTGCGAGGCCATCATGATCAACAACAACCCCGAGACCGTCTCCACCGACTACGACATCTCGGACAGGCTTTACTTCGAGCCTCTCGACCTCGAAGATGTGCTCAACATCATCAAAGAGGAGAAGGCCGACGGTGTCATCTGTCAGTACGGTGGACAGACATCCGTCAATCTGGCACTTGACATCGAGAAGGGTCTTAAAGGAACCTCCACCAAGATCCTGGGAACCTCTCCGGACCACATGGACCTTGCAGAGGACAGGAGAAGGTTCACCGACCTGATGAAGAAGCTGAACATCAAACAGCCCAAGTCCGGTACCGCATACTCCTACGACGAGGCACGTGCCATCGCCGCCGACATCGAATATCCTGTTCTCGTAAGGCCTTCATACGTCCTCGGAGGACGCGGAATGGAGATCGTCTATTCAGAAGACGAGCTCAAGACCTATATGGAGACAGCAGTGAAGGTATCCAGGAACCACCCTGTCCTCATCGACAAGTATCTCACCGAAGCCATCGAGATCGATGTTGACTCCATCTGTGACGGGGAGGACGTCTATATCGGCGGAATCATGGAACACATCGAGTATGCCGGATGCCACTCCGGTGACGCCACCATGGTCCTCCCGCCCTTCTCGCTCCCGCAGAAGATCATCGACGAGATCGTGGACCTCAACACCCGTCTGGCACTTGCCCTCGGAACCATCGGTCTGATGAACCTTCAGCTCGCATACAAGGACGGTCAGATCTGGATGATCGAGGCGAACCCCAGGGCCTCCAGGACCGTTCCGTTCATCTCCAAAGCGACCGGAGTGCCTCTCGCCAAGATCGGCGTCAAGGTCATGCTCGGAAAGAAGCTCAAGGACTTCGGCCTGAAGGGATACAGGGCGATCGACCACTATGCGGTCAAAGCATCCGTGTTCCCCTTCCTCAAGCTGCCCGGTGTCGACTCCATCCTCACTCCTGAGATGAAATCCACCGGAGAGGTCATGGGTATCGATGCGGACTTCTACACCGCATGCTTCAAGGCCTTCGCCGCCGCAGGACAGAACCTCCCGCTCGAAGGCGGAGTGTACCTCACCGTCAATGACAACGACAAGCCCGCCCTTCTGCCGATCGCCAAGGACCTCACGGAAATGGGATTCAAGCTCTACGGAACCAAAGGAACCGCTTCCTTCCTCCGCGAGAACGGCGTCGCCTGCATCTCGGTGTTCAGGAACGACGAGCAGATGAAGCCCAACGCCACCTCCCTGATGAGGGACGGAGAGATCAACCTGGTCATCAACACCCCCACCGAACACTCCGGTGCCGTCCGTGACGGACACAGGATGAGGAGATTGGCTGTTGAACTGGAGATCCCGTTCATCACCACCATCAACGGTGCCAAGATCGCCACCGGTGCGATCAAGGTCGCACGCAAAGGAAACATCAGCGTCAAATCGATGCAGGATTTCCACGGCCTGGTCTGAAGGAGAACGGTCCTTCGGGACCTTCCTTTCAGATAAGGTTAATAACACCCCTTTAATGCAAGACTCATTCAGAAACCACTTTATGATACGGAGGAAAGAACATGGCAGACCACGAGGATTATTACAGCGATAAGGCAAAGATCTGCGAGGAACAGGCCGAGATCCCCGTGGACCTCTATGACGAGTACGATGTCAAGAAAGGGCTCCGCGACAAGAACGGAAAAGGCGTCCTCACCGGGATCACCAGGATCTCGAGGCTTGACGGATACAAGACCGTGGACGGTGTCCGTACCCCCATCGACGGTATCCTCGAGTACCGCGGCTACAACATCAACGACCTCGTCTCCCGCCACGTCAAGCGCTGCGGATTCGAAGAAACCTCGTATCTCCTTCTTTTCGGCAACCTTCCCACCATGTCCGATCTGAAATCCTATTAGCAGATCATCCGCGACAACATGGAGCTCCCCACGAACTTCGTCAAGAACGTGATCCTCCGTCAGAACTGTCAGGACATCATGAACACCATGGCGAGGAGCGTCCTGGAACTCGAGGCGTACGACAGGGACATCCACGACACCTCCATCGCACACGTTCTGGAACAGTGCCTCAAGATCATCAGCACGCTGCCTCTTTTCGCGGTGTACGGTTATCAGGCGTACAACCACTACGACCGCAACAACAGCCTCATCATCCACCGTCCCGACCCCGAACTTTCTATGGCCGAGAACATCCTCATGATGCTCCGTCCCGACGGAAAGTACAGCGCATGTGAGGCCGAAGCCCTTGACAGGGCGCTCATCATCCAGATGGAGCACGGAGGAGGAAACAACTCCGCATTCACCACCAGGGTCATCACCTCCGCTGGTTCGGACACCTATTCCGTCATCGCAGGTGCTTTGCTTTCCTTGAAAGGTCCGAAGCACGGCGGTGCCAACATCAAATGCATTCAGATGATGGACGACATCCGTGCCAACGTCTCCGACATCACCGACGAGAAGCAGCTTTCCGAGTACCTTACCAAGATCCTCAAGGGCGAGGTGTTCGACCACCAGGGTCTGATCTACGGTATGGGCCATGCGGTCTATTCCATCTCCGACCCCAGGGCCATACTCCTTAGGAAATCGGTCCACAAGCTCGCCGCGGAGAAGGGATACGACAAGGAACTCGAATTCTACGAGACCGTCGCCAGGCTCGCGCCCGAGATCATCGCGACCAAGAGGAAATCCCCCGTCAAGGTGTGCATCAACGTCGATTATTACTCCGGATTCCTGTACAGGATGCTGGGCATCCCCGAGGAGCTCTTCACGCCTCTCTTCGCCATTGCGAGGGCCAGCGGATGGAGCGCACACAGGATCGAGGAGATGATCAGTTCCGGAAAGATCATCCGTCCCGCCTACGTTAGCATCGCAACGGAAAGGGAGTTCGTGGAGATCGAGAAGCGCAACTGATCCCATCCTTTCGGGTTTGATTCCGTCGAGCTCTATCGAAAAGCGATTGCTGGCACATTTGATTTTAACCTTGTGCCAGTTTCAGGTTGTTGCAAATGATTATTCTCATCTTGTGTGTGATAATTTTGCAGGAAAATAGCGTACTATTTTAACTGTGAAGACTATTGTTTATAGAGGGAGATGAGATGAAATCGGTTTCCATTGAAAAATTGGATCAGCTGCCGTTGTTAATCTTATATGTGATTAATTCAACAAATGGAAAATCGGTGAATGAGACTCATCTCCAGAAGATTATCTTTCAGACGATGAAAATTCTTGATGTGAATCCGGAAGATGTCGGATTTAGGCCGCATTATTATGGGCCCTTCAGTGATATGGTGAAAGAATCCGAAGATATGCTGAAAACTTTAGGATATCTTGTCGAGAAGAATAAGAAACTGGCCGTTAATGATGAATTCAAAGGGGATGTTTCTAAAATGAAACTTCCCGACAATGTTGCATATAAGATTCAGATGGTTTCAGAAAATCTTGCAAAGTTGACCAATGATGAGCTGTTGTTGTTGATTTATTGTGATGACCTGGCTCATAATGATGGAAAGTATTTGGAGAATTCAACTATAAAGGAACGCATTTTGAATGAACGCATCGATATCTCAATGAAAATGTATCGGTCTGGAAAAGTTTCCCTAGAACGGTCATCTGAGTTAGCG
>CAVGRR010000056.1:0-10726 GCA_963631655.1 Eggerthellaceae bacterium | reverse complement strand
CAAAGGGTACATGAACTGTTTGAGGGGTTGATCCGTATGCGTTTCGTGTTACTCCCTCGGCAGCTTTCCCACGAAAAGTGATAGAACCTGATTTTTTTGATTTTTAGTATGTGTTCTTTTTTAACGAATCAACTTTTTGAAAAAGTTACGGTTATAACCTGTACTTTTGAAAGTACTTAAATACCCTTCAGATTATAACCTGAACATATGTCAGATTATGTCCCGCGTGAACATTACCTCGAGGTGCTGAGAGGGTTTCGTGACAGTCCTGTAATCAAGGTCATCACAGGTATGAGACGTTGCGGAAAGTCCACGATTATGGAGATGTTTCGGGATGAGATAATTGCATCCGGTGTTCCGGAGAGCGATACCCTGCTCCTGAAGCTCGGGGATGAGTTTGAGACGACATTCTCTGATTACAGAGTGTTAATTGATGTCGTGAAGGAAAAATTCATTCCTACTAAAGGGAAGTACATATTCCTTGACGAGGTCCAAGATGTGGAAGGGTGGGAGCGTGCGGTGGAGACTTTCTTTGAACGCGGTGCGGATATCTATATTACAGGATCCAATTCCAATATGCTGTCCTCCGAATTGTCAACGAAGTTATCCGGCCGTCATGTGGAGATAGATATCCTCCCCCTGTCTTTTACAGAGTTCCTCATGTTTAGGGAGCATTACGGGCCAGAGGCAACCATCAATGAGAAATTCTCGGAATACCTTCGCTGGGGGGCTCTGCCGGGAACAGTTCTTATGTCGGGATCCCGGAGGGATCTGGTTTCCATGCTTATCAGGGGGATTTATGACACAGTATTTGTGAAGGATGTGATGCAGAGAAAACAGATTCGGAATTCTACTACTATCTCCAATTTGTCTCGTTTCCTTATGAAGAACATTGGGGATCGGACCTCTGTGAGGGTCGCGTCTGGATATCTGGTTAGCAAGGGAACCAAGGCATCCGCTGAATCTGTCGAATCTTATCTTACTGCGCTGTGCGATGCGAAATTGTTTCATCATACACGGCGGAAGGATTCTAAGACCAAGGAATACCTTCACACCTCAGATAAGTTCTACGTCAACGATTTGGGCATAAGGAATGTAATCGTTGGGTACGATGACAGGGATCTCGATGGGATCCTTGAGAATGTGGTCTTCCTGGAACTCATGTACCGGTACGGGAACGCATGTGTGATGAACGTTGATGGGAAGGAAGTGGATTTCATGTCATATGATACTGATTGGAATCCTGTTTACTTCCAGGTGTCCGTCTCGGTCACTGATCCGGGGACGATGAAGCGGGAACTGGCCCCATTAAAGGCATTGGGGGACAATTATCCGAAGTATGTCATCACATATGAAAGGTACCTGAACAGTGCTGTAGACGGAATCAAAATCGTGAACGTGATTGATTTCCTCACAGAATCTTGACTTGTGGAACTCTGATTTTTGTCACTATCCGGTGCTTTTGTTCTTATATCCCGATTATGTGCAACCCTTGATGATAACTCTCGGGATCGAAGGAACGGCACACACGCTCGGTGTAGGGGTAGTTGACTCGGAGACCAAGGTCCTTTCAAATGTTATCAATATGTTCAACCCGCCGCAGGGCGGACTTCATCCCCGTGAGGCCGCGAACCATCATACGGATGTGGTCGCGGACACCATTGTACAGGCGGTGAATGATGCAGGTATCTCATTGAAGGATGTGGACCTCGTCTCCTTTTCGATGGGTCCCGGATTGGGTCCCTGTCTGCGTGTCGCAGGCACCGCCGCGAGGTCTCTGGCACATTCGCTCGGAGTTCCCATCGTCGGTGTCAATCACTGCATCGCCCACATCGAGATCGGCAATGCATTGACTGGTTGCACGGATCCCTGTCTCCTTTATGCATCGGGAGGAAACACCCAGATCATCGCATACTCCGACCACAGGTACCGTATATTCGGAGAGACCCAGGATGTCGGGATCGGAAACATGCTCGACAAGCTCGGACGTGACCTGGGACTCGGTTTCTATGCCGGACCGAAGATCGAGAAACTGGCGGCCGACGGAGACAAGCTTCTTGATCTGCCTTATTCGGTCAAAGGTATGGACATCTCATTCTCGGGCATTCTGACCGCCGCTGTGGCCTACAAGGACAAAGGCTGCAGGCTGGAGGACATCTGTTATTCTGTACAGGAGACCGCGTTCTCCATGCTTACAGAGGTCACCGAAAGGGCGATGGCGCACATCGGCAAGGACGAAGTGCTCCTCGGCGGAGGCGTGGCACAGAACAACCATCTGAGGGAAATGGTCGCCACCATGGCCAAGGAAAGGGGCGCCCGCATGTATGTCCCAGACAGGCAGTTCTGCAGGGACAACGGGGCCATGATCGCATGGCTCGGCAACATTATGTACAACTCAGGTGTCAGAATGGAACTGGAAGACACCGAGGTCCGTCAGAGATATCGTACCGATGAAGTGCCGGTCACCTGGCGTGATTGATCGCCCAAGCGTCCGTTTTTCAGATGGCGCCGTAGACGACCTTTCCTGTGCTGAGCACCTCGGAAATGACCGAGTTCTTCTGTGATCTTCCATCCTCTACTTCAGCCGGAGTAAATGCGAGAACGTCTATCGGAATCGAGGTCACACCGATGGACCTTCTGATTGCAAGCGTTCTCTCGTAATATGTAAGATCGGTTTCGAGGATGACCATCCGATCGAGGTCGCTGTTTTCCGTGGATGTGCCTTTGGCCACCGAACCGAAAACGACGATCGCCTTCGGATCATGATCCCGGGCGATCTTTTCGACAATGGTTTCGATCTCGTCCTCGAACATCATTGAATCAAAGGCAGTTCATTATGATAAACCGTGTGCAAATGAATCCAGTGAAGGGTACCGATCAGTTCTTGGGAACAAGCTGTTCGCTGATGATCTTGTCGACCACTGCGAGGAATTCATCGCGTTTGGTGCTGTCGAAGGTTCCTCCGGCCGCAATGCGGTGACCTCCGCCTTCTCCGCCCACTGCGGCGCATCCGCGGTTCATCGCATCCGCGAGATTGAGTCCGCGGTCGATCAGGGGGAAGGTGCCTCTGGAGGATACCTTTGCCATGGCCTCGGAAGAATTGATGCCGATGACGGGTTTGGTCGGGTCTCCGACATAGCTCATCACTATTCCGCAGATCATTCCGGTGAATCCGGAATCGCTGGTGTCGAACCATTGGATGTGTTCGAGCTGGATGACGTTCTTCACGATGGAGGCGACCCTGTTCATGACCTCCTGTCTTGATTCGAGGTCGATGCGTTTCGCTTGTTCAAGTGCAGCGGTGTCTCCGAGGCAGGTCGCGATGCCCACGCTCGCCTGTTCCTGACGTCCGCAGGCGTTGACTATGGATGACAGCGTGGCAGCGTCGGTGCCCCACGCGGGAAGGAAATATCTGGTCCTGGCACATTCCTCGATCTTGTCCTTCGTGACACCCTGCTCGAGCAGTTTGAGACACATCAGAGATGACAATCTGGCACTTTCTTCGGGAGTGAGATCATAAGATGATTTGCCCGGTTCGATACGGGCCTCCTTCAGGAGTTTCTCGACCCCGTCGGCATTTCCGCTCACGCCGAGGATGTACGGGTCGGTGCACAAAACGAGTTCCGAAGTGAGGTCCCCTACAGGGATGAGGGATCCCGGCTGTGCCTTGACGAATCCTCTCTTCGAGGCTTCGTTGAATATGTAAACATTGAGTCCGGAAAGTCCGTTGACGTGCTGGCGGTCTCCGACGAGTCCTGTGAATGCGAGGGCCGAAAGGTCCCAGTTGTTCTCGTTCAGGGTGATCGCGAAGAGGAATGCCATACTGGCGCCGCATCCGGAGGTCATACCGTCGATGCCGTACATATGGGGGTTCGAATAACGGATCCTCTTGGCCTGGTCCCTGAGTGTATGATGGTCGAGGACCACGATGTCGCAGTCCATCGCGTCGAAGCGGGAGATGTAGGATGCACCGAGGTCGGTGACTATGATGCACTCGCTCGGAGTGCTTTCGATGACCTCCATCTGAGGTTCGGTAAGGGTAGGGAAGATGGTGACGGTGAATTCCTTTCCTTCGCGGTAAAGTGCCTTTGCAACGATGGAAGCGGCGGTGAGTCCGTCTGTATCAAAGTGAGAATAAATGTGGATGTAATCATGGCCGCGGACCAGGTCCGCGGCCAGATTAAGATCTGAAAGAAGTTTAGAAGGGGGGACAAAATCGTCCATGAACTTCACTTAAGCATCAGTTCGGCGTTAGCAAGAGAGTATCTCCATGTGGCGGGGAGAACTCCATTGTCCTTGTAGTATTTCTCGAGCCTTCTGATCTTGGCCTCGAGCATTGCAAGGCCCCTCTTGTTGGAGATGTCCTTGGGGTTGAGCTTGAGGTGGTTGTTCAGATTGATGGCGCGGACCATAAGCTGGGACAGGTCGGCGGGAAGGTCTCCTTTGATTCCTTTCTCTGCCTGGATCTCAGTGACGGTCTTGCCAGTCGCGAGTTTTACGTTGGGAACTGCATACTGGTCCCTGAGAATCATCCCGATCATTGCGGGGCTGACTCCTTCCTTGGTGAACTTCTCGACAAGGTCCTCTATTTCGGTGGCGTTCAGAGGGACCCAGGAGGGGTTCTCGGAGATCAGGGGGCGTTTGCTGCATGCTTTGCCCTTTCTTCTTGTGTGCATTCTTGCCATAATGTTCACTCCATTATAGGCGGCGAGGCTGAATCTCCCCATTAAATAGCTATATATAAAGTCGGCGGGGGAGCCTTTTCAGAACAGGGTCGTCAGGGCCGTTGTGTTTCAACTCTTTTCGGACAGGAGCTTCGCGGCCCACGGGACGGTGTCCTCGTATTCAGCACGGTCGAAGGCGAGCTGATCGGGAAGTCTGTCGAAAAGACGGACCTCCATCTCATGTTCGATCCCGAGGTCCTTTCCGACCCTCGCGGCGCATACACGGCAATGTCCCAGATCCCTCACTGCAACGATCTCGATAGAGTATCCCGACTCTTCTCTGAACTCCCTCATGGCACCATCGATGCGGGTCTCGCCCTTCTTGATGTGTCCTCCGGGCATCTCCCATCCGTTCCTCTTGGGATTCCATATCATGAGGAACCTGTCGCCGTCGAAGGCGATGGTGTAGATACTGTCGTCGGTGTCGTCCGCATTCATCTGCGTTCCACCACGATCATCATATGAGAATCCTCATAAGGTTCCAGGCGGCGCTTGTCGATGATGGTGAATCCCCTGTCGGTGAGCCTCTTCAGCGAATGCTGAAAAACGGTGTCTGGGTCTTCTGCGACATCCTCCGAACGGGCCTTGATGGCGACCATTCCGAACTTTGCGTTGAACTTGTCCATGTTGTCGGCGAGGATGTCCGACTGGTTCTTCTGCGCCACATCCTGATACACGGTATCGATGTCGGAGACCATGAACTCGTATTCGGAAGGTTTCGTGGCGTCTGCAAGGATAGGGATCATGTTGGGGCGGGGTTCGCAGTTTCTGACCAGGTCGCGGAACATGCGGGGCGCGAACTCCACGCAGTACACCTTCCCTTTGGAAACGATGTCGGAGACATGGGATGACGTGGTCCCGCTGGAAGCTCCCAGATAGAGTACGTGTCCGTTCTTCTTCATCGGGACCTTCGTTCCGCCGTTGGCGATGTATGCGGCGAGTTTGCTGCGCATGGGGTTCCATTCGCGGTATTCGACGCCGTTGACGACCGGGGTGCGCTCGCCGTACACGCGGGTGCCGGGGGCTGCGGATACGGTGTAGATCCTCTTTCTTTCGGTGAATACGGTGCCGTCTGAGAACGCGAGCGGTTCCATGTGCTCCCCCATCCTTTCGTCGTTCATAATCCCTTGCTGGGAAACTGTTTAAGAGTAGTTCGGGGAATACAGTCCCATGGATTCCTTGCTGGAGACCCTTTCCGCCATCGCCGATGAGGTGAAGAAGGCTGTTGACCTCATTCCGACCCTTGAAGAGAGGGGTAAGGACATCGAACTGGGGGCCGACGGCACGCCCACCTCTGAAGTGGACAAGGTCGCCGAGAACACGGTGCTGGATTACATCCTCCGCCACAATGTTCCGCTTAACGTCCTCAGCGAGGAGATCGGGTTCGTGGATTACGGATATGATGACGTTCTTGTCTTGGATCCGATAGACGGCACCTCGAACTGCATCGCCGATGTGCCTATGTACACGATCTCGATGGCCGTCGGAAAAGGATCGCTGGCACATCTGCATACCGCGTATCTGCGCAACCTCGCCACCGGCGATTCCATGTGGGCGGTGCGCGGTCAGGGGGCGTACAAGAACGGCAAGAAGATGCATGTCCGCAAGCCTGATTTTTCAGATCTTTTCATGCTCATCTATCTGGGCAACGGAGCCGACCCGAAGGCGTTCCAGCTGGCGAAGCATATCAAATCCTCACGTTCGTTCGGATGTTCATCACTGGAGATGGCTCTTGTTGCGGAAGGGCAGGCCGACGGGTTCTACATGAACTCCGAGCGTTACTCCAGGGGGATACGCGTCGTGGACATCGCCGCCAGTTATCTGCTTCTGATCGAGGCGGGAGGATGCATCTACGATCTCGAGGGACGCACGTTCGACATGCCTCTGAACCTCGAGGCACGTTCCAATTTCCTTGCATGCAACCATCCCGATCTATTCGATTACATCACCCACGGTACTTCATTTGCAAGGAAACGTCCCGCGTTCGGACTTCTGGTGAATCCGAATCTGCCCCAGGCGGAGGAACTGCTCAGGCGCGCATACGCCGTCCTCAAAGATGAGAGACTGGTCCTCGACCCTGCCGCAGGAAAGATCCTGGGACTTCCCGGTGTCGAACTCTCCGATATGGACATCGACATCCTGGTCACCATCGGAGGTGACGGGACCATACTGCGTTCCGCCATGTCCACCCACGCCGCCATCCTCGGCATCAACGGGGGAGGAGTGGGATTCCTCGCGGAGATCGATCCGGAGGATATCGAAGAGGGGTTGGCACGTGCCATCCGCGGAGAGTACGCCATCGAGGAACGTTTCAAGCTCGACACCTATCTCGACGGGACCAAGGTGGAGCCGGCCGTCAACGAGACCGTCATTCACACCGATTCGGTGGGAAAGATCAGGCAGTTCAAGATCTATGTCGACGATAAGCTCGCCACGGAACTCAGGGCGGACGGTATCATCGTCTCCACCCCGACAGGTTCCACATGTTATGCGATGAGCCTCGGTGCCCCGATCATCGATCCGCGCGTCAATGCGTTCGTGATCGTCCCTATGGCGGCATTCAAGTTTTCCTGCCGCCCGTTCGTGGTGCCGGCGGACGCCAAGGTCACTGTGGAATGCGTTCTGGACAAAGGATGCCTGCTGGTCATCGACGGGCAGACCGAACATGCCGTCTCCGGAGGTTCGAAGATCGAGATGGTCCGTTCCTCTGAAAAGGTGAGGCTGCTGATGTTCGGAAAGGACTTCTATTCCCGTGTCAGGGAGAAACTGGTGAACTCATTATGAAACTCAAGGGAGTGAGCGTCGATTTCATCGACGGGCTCAACGAATCAGCGAAATCCACCTATCCGGACGAATTCATCTGTCTCCATCGGGCCCACAACGGGATAATCGACGAGATGGTGATGGTCCCCGGCACGATCTTCGGTGATTCGCACAGCGTAATCATGGACTGGATGGCGCCGATCGATTTCTGTCAGACAGGTTCGGCACATTCGCACCCCGGATTTTCAGCCGAGGCATCTGATGACGACCTTGATTCGTTCAATCACATGGGCGGGGTGCATTTCATCACCTGCCAGCCCTACGACCGTCACAGCTGGAGGGTGTACAACTCCTGCGGCGACGAGATCCATCTTCCTCTGCTCTATCCCGACGGGACAGAGGTCATCTGAGTCTCTCAGATGCAGAAGTGGATGATGTCCTTGGCCTGTTCAAGCATCGTGATCAGGTACACGACATCCGAGGACTCCGCGAACACTACGAGTTTCTCGGGATTGTTCTCCGCCTGCTTGATGGTGTAACTTCCGTGCTTCAGGAGGATCTTCCAGGCGAGACCTGTGAATTCCACATCTGGCACATCGTAATTCTTGAGCCTTTCGCGGAGCTTGTTGGAGAACAGGGTCATGTTTCCGTCGAAGTCGACCCTGAGTGTCCTGTTGGAATAGACAGGGATCTCCTCGAGAACGTTCCTGATGCTCCTCTTGCCTGCGAGCTCGCTGAGGATGGAGGCCGCGAAGAGCGCGTCGGGACAGTATCCCAGTTGCGAGAAGATGAACGTACCGTCGGCCAGGGCTCCGAATTCCGCATCGTTGTCCTTCATGGCCTGGATGATGGAGTCGATATCCCCGTCAGCGCGGACCAGTCTGCGCTCGGAGGGGTCGACAGGTGTCCTCCTCATTCCGAGGGGGCTCTTGAAGGCGTCCTCGACCACATAAGGCGAATCGAAGGGGACCACGGCCACCTGGGGCTCGTAGTACATCAGCATAAGTGCCAGCAGTCTGTCTCCGGGAACATATTTGCCGCTCTCGTCGATGAGTGCGATGCGGGTTCCGTCGGAGTTGAAGGCGATACCGATACTTCCGATACTTGCATTGACGAAGCTTGCGATGTGCATCAGGTCGGTCTTGTTCAGTCCGGGTGAGCGGGGGAGCTTCTCGCCTACCTCATGGGTGTTGAACGCCACGACGTCCGCTCCGAGGCTTTCGAGGAGATGCGGTGCGCAGGTGGAAGTGCTTCCGCAGCCGCAGTCGAGGATCACATACCCTTGTGATGAAATGCCGAGAGACTTCACCTTTTCGATGTATTTGCTGTCGAGGTCCATAGCCTCTGTGACATGTCCCAGATGCTTGAAATCTGGTAATTTGAAATCCCCGTTCTTCAGGATGTTGGAGAGTTCCTCTTTGGTCAGAGGGGACCCGTCGGCGGAGTAGGCGGAGATCCCGCTGATGTGGCCGTCCCGGTCGGGATTGCCCACTGATAAGATGAGTTCGCATTCGGAGCTCAGTACTGTATATGCTTCGGGGACCGGTTTTCTGCCGGCGTCGAGCACGTCCGCGCCTGCCGATAAAAGTCCCGAGATGAGCGCCTTTGCCACCATTTCACTGCTGGGGTCCGAGTCACGGATCACTGCGACGGTGTGGTACTTAAGACCGAATCTGGTCCCGGCATAGACTGCATCCTCTGGCTTCAGGTCCCTCTCCGCGGTGGAAATCAAGGTCCCGTTTGCGAACTGCTCCATGGATTCTGATACGGATAGGTGTATTAGGTTTTTGACGTCCGCACCGGCCCCGTTGTTCGGACCCAATAAGAAATTACAATACGAATATCACAGTCATTAATTTGAAATTCGAGGTCTGTTAATAACCATTTTGTGTTATTCGTAAAATGTAGGCATGCCTATTTTTTTCCGAAAACCGCATTTTTGTAATGCTGGATAGCTGATTTTCAGACAAACTAATAAATATGTCAGCAGAGGATTATCGTATATACGGCAGATTCTGCCGGGGGATTAGAAATGGCAATGGATAAATGTAAGGATATGGCGGAAGTCAAAGCTATCGCAGGGAAGAAAGGTCTCGTCCCTGGACGCGTCCGCGACACTCAGGATGGTATTCAGTTCACCAAGGGAACCAACGACAGGCTCGTCGTCATCAGCTGGGAAGAGTTCGAGGAGTACCTCAACAAGAGGAACCTCGCAGTCTACCGCAGCAACGGCTGGCTCAAGATCATGAAGGCCTGAAAAAGGTCACCTTTACCGCTGGGGGTCTCCCCAGTGGGTTTTTCTTTTGCAAATTCAGATTCTGAACTGTAAAATTCTGGTTTGACTCATTCTGAATACGTTCAGAAATTCTGGTTTGTAAGAGGTTTAAGGTCCCGGGATTCCGGATCCTTAGATAGTGACAGATGCAGGTCCTGTGCGCTCGCTGAACCTATTGTCCGCAATATCTGCCGTATTGATATCCTGAGTAGCACAGGTGACGGAAGACAGAAGTGCCAGATCCTCAGACAGTGTTTTGTCTTCAGTCGAGTGAACCGTGTTGTCACTCTGGTGTGGGCCGGTAATCTCATCCTCTTCTGTAAGCTCGGTCTCATCAACATCGGTTTCATCCAGATATCTTATGCAACCTGAGAGGGAAATCGCGGTCAGTATCAGAATTATTGCGACAGGGGCGACCTTCCGGAGATTTATGTTAACTTCCTCCGGTTCAGGTATGTAGGGTGACTGATGATCTCTGCGATAAGCGCACCTGCTGCCGCGGGAACGAGCTTGGAGCCCCTATTATCGGATTCTGAGTAGGAACCCACAGCAGGAATGTCTTTGTGTCCGAATCATCCGCGAAAATCGGAGAAAGCGCAACACAGAGCATCATATCCGCGGCGAGTGCAGCGCCGACTGTTCTGTATTCTGTTTTCTTCAAGGTTTTCATGATAGTACCTCCATAGACTGGTCTGTCTGCCGGGTCGGATTAAGGGGACGGTTCCCGGATCCCGGCAGGTTGTTGACCAGAATATGCTGAAACTGTTTTCAATAGGTCTACAAATTGTCGACATTTAGTCTACTATTTGTCTACTTATCATATACATATTGTTTGCACGCAGTATATAATAACAATAGCGAACATATTCGAAATCGGTAAAAATCAGGAATCATCAGAAAATATTGTATTAATGACTTCATAATTTGACGTACTATCGATTTTGCTAAAACCCTTTAATTTTGA
>CAVGRR010000055.1:0-10867 GCA_963631655.1 Eggerthellaceae bacterium | reverse complement strand
ATCATATGCAGTTGTCGTTGCAGTTAAGAAAGACGTAGCTTCCGGCCCTTTGTAGCTGACACTTATTGTACCCGTGTCCGAAACATCTCCATCAGAATCGGCAGAACCGATCATAACCATACCAAATGTCGCAATCATCAGAGACGCGACCAGAACAACAATGAATTTTGATTTCATTTGTTAACCTCCGAGTGCAGTATATGCGCTCTCGAATCTCCCTTGCAGAGACAATTTTAAATCTGCATAAATTGGATTTAATACTATTTAGAGTCGGTTGGAATAAAAATCCATATCTACCGATTTGACCACAGAAGATATAATCCAAACTTAACGTTTATATAATGTAAACAGAAATCAATCATTTTTAAAGAAAGTGCGCAATAGTCCGAAAAACAATATTGGTATTGATTCCAACATTGAGAACAATTCAACCAACCAGACCAACTCTTATCAGCAACCTCTGCAATCCGCAAACTATGTGTGTACTCCTCCTGCCCCGCAACGTACGTACCGGGCCTGCCAGCAGATTCACAGATGCTGATGCATTCGAAGTCCTCCGCATTCTCAGAAACGGAAGACGTATCGGCCGCGGCAGGATCGCATCGCAGATAGGTCTGGGGGAAGGCAGTGCCCGCAATCTTATCGATATCATGGCGTCGATCGACCTTCTGAAAATAGAGCAGACTGGTGTGACCATCACTGAATACGGTTCGTCCCTGTTCGATATGCTCGGAATCGAACCTGTTGATATGGATCCGAACCGTTATGTCCTCGGCAGATTCATCAGCGGTGCCGTCATAAGAGGAAAAGCAGAAACCGTGACCGACGGAACCTCACATAGGAACGAAGCTATCCGCCTGGGTGCGGAAGGCTGTACAACATGGGTAATTAAAAACGAATCACTGATCATGGTCCCCGATTGGAATGTGGATGCCATCGACCCTGCATTCAGTGTCTCCGTCCGCGACTGCACAGGGATGTCCGAAGGCGATGCATTGATCTTCGTTGGCGCAGATGATCCGAAAACCGCCAGGGCCGCTGTCATTGAGGTCGCTCTAGGGATGATCTGACCGATGGGGAACGATCCATATCGAAAATCATTCGAAAAACGTGAAGTTAAAGTTTCGGCCTCTGGCTTCCGGTTTTTTCTCTGAGGACACGTATGACCTCAAAGAGAGCTATACCGGTCTCCGAAGCGATCTGAATACTTCCCTTCCCCCCTTCATACCCTTTCCGGATCCATTTACAATAGACGGGTTCCGAAGTGTCCGCAGGGGTTATCGGCCGGTTATCTTTCCTGTCAGAACTGTCCCAGGATTTGCTTCCGCATCCGGGGCATTTAGCAGGTCTGCCGGACCCGCCGCGACGTATCCACTCGTGGCCGCAGCGGAGACATCTGCATTTATTCGGTTTTGACATCCATTCCAAAGCGCCGCATCCGGGGCATTTGGTCGGTTCCGCGACCTTGCTTTTCCAGGCATGCCCGCAGCGGACACACAGGCAGTCGTATTTGACCGCCTTCGGTTCAGAAAGACCTTTGTTCTCAAGACCAAAATATCTGCCGCAGTACGGACACCTGCACTGGCAGGTCGATCTTGAATCGGATCTCGTTTCGGCAAGGATCACCGCTTTTGCCTTTTCCGGATCCGCACGCGTATTGCGCTTTTTCTTACCGGTTGCAGAGATGTCCGGGATGTGCGTGTTCTTCTTTTTCATGGGAATATATTCCTCGGAAGCCTTTGGTATGAGTTATGCTGAATATTGGATCTGTTGATGGTCTCAAATCTCGGTAGAATTCCATTAATTTGGCTCTTACATCCATATTCCGTTATTTTTTATCAACCTTTGCATAGAAACGTTGGCTATCGAACAAAACTAAATCCTTGACAATATTCTGTACGCGATACTTCACCAGTGCACACCTTAATTGAATGATTTGATCAAAACCACGGACTTGTCAAACTTACGAGAATACACATACGTATATTAGTGACAAAAATGAACAGGTCCATCAGGCACTGGTTTTATAGATGACCTGTCCGGCGGTCACGTTTTGTGGGTAAATGAGTGTTCCCGGTCTTTGTACAGATTGAACTTATCTTCGGACATTATCACAAGATCGAAAGGCAGACGGAGTCCGATGAACAGACCGGATATATCGTAGTACATATGCTTCTCATAGACATCCCCTTCGAAGACCACAGGAATGTCCAGATCGGTGCCGCCATACGCCTCGTGACGGGCGACGGATCCGAATATTATGATCATCTTCGGATCGAAGGCGGATATGATCCGCTTAATCACTTCATCCACTTTCGAATAGTCGAACTATCATATCCTGGACAGTTAACAACGATAAGAAACTTGATGTGATGATTCATTAGTTCCTAGGAATCAGTGTTTGAGCACGGATTCATCCGAAACATCGGTATCAAACGGTCTGCCGTCCTCCGGATAGATCGGATCATAATCCATGAACACTTCGTGGAGTTTGCTTTCCCGTTCCACTTTTTCGGCCGCTCTTTCATAGATCTTCTCAATAGTTGTAACATTAGTATAGAAGAACTCGGCAAGCATCTCGAAGGTCTCGCATCTTTCGGAGTGAAGATAGATCCTCGCCTCTTTGTACGACAGACAGGCCCTTTCCTGTGCCAGCATCATACGGAACGCATAGCGAATCTTTACTTTTCTTTCATCAGTACAGGGTGCCAAATCCATATTATCTTTCTGTATCGTTAGAATTCTCACTTAGTGTGCCAGTCTTCGTCTGAATACTCCCACCAAATTGTGTCCTGAGCGTAAGGACGTATGCGCGGAAGATTACGTTTGGGCAGTTCTTTTTCGACTTCCTAACATTCCGGACGGGTTTCCCAGACCTCTTTTTTGAATTCCTCATCATCCATTTCACCGAACATCAGATGGATACGCCTCGGAGAAAGGATCCGCCATTCACTTGCCATAAAGAATGCGGTCTTGTAATCCATATGGTACTCCTCCTGCAGCTTCCAGATCATCAGCGCGAAGGTCTCCTAAAATATGTCGGGGAGGGAATACTCCCACCCCGGCTTACGTCCTTTGAGCGGCCTGATGAACTCAGATACATACGGATGAATAGAGTGTGTGTCCCAGTTATCGATATCTTCACTTTCGGGCATCTTCCTTTTTCCTGTTCGTTTCGCTGATTATCTCGGTATTTGATTTGGTGCGGCCCTTAGGCTTTGTTCTGCCAAGGCGCGAGCACCAGAAGTTCCTTTCGAACATTCCGATTGCTTTCCGACCGCGGAGATTTCTTCCGTCGGCCATGACTCCGGCATCGATATTATGCCTGCTTTTAACTGCATTATTCGGTCCGGCTGAGACAGATATCTTTTTGCGCGGATTAATAAAATTCGCCTTTGTTCTCATTTTTCTGCGTTCCGACAGATATATGCGCCTCTTTTGAGTGTAGGAAACATCTTTCGAACTCAATTCGGAAAACTTTGAATTCGGCCTTTTTGTCGGGTACTTCGTTCTGATCTCCGTTTCAGCGATGACCGCACACTCCTCCGCAAACATTAACGACGGTAATTTCGATGCTCCGATTACATAACCTTCTTTGTCCTGCGCATAAACAGTTCTTGCTATGCCTTTACGGTCTTTGTCTTCCGACCTCAGTGCGTGTACGAATTCGTGAGTGATCGCGGTTTCATCTGCTGCATCATCGAGTTGAATCTCTGTCGGTTCGTTTACTGTACGGTCCAAATGAGCGCCGTCAGCATATTCATACTTCACAACCTTCTCTCCGTGGATGACTTTGACATCGCTTTGAGCAGTCATTTTCTTGATTTCTTCTTTTGTGAAGTTATCAGCTACAGTAGCTGCGATATGTTCTTTTCTTTTCAGATCATCTCCAACGAAATCGATGGTTTTCGCCACAAGTTCTTCGTTGAGGTTGCTTGCGGCAGTATGGTGCTCTTTGACGTGTTCAAGAAATTCTTTACGCGGCATCGGATCATCGACTTTTGTTGTATCACATTCTTCAGTTGAAGAATAAATCAGGTCATAATCTTCAGAAGTCCACTTTACGTACCTTCCCTTATATCTGGGAATCATCGCATTATTCTAATTTTTGGCATGAGCCATGATAGGTAATCTGTTGACTAGATTATATTGACAAAAGTATAAACCCGACCATTATCGGATAACAAACAGCGGGAAAACGTACATTTTCGGGTTTTCAAACAGCGGGAAAACGTACATTTCTGGGGTCGTAAACATTTGGAAAACGTACAAACTCCAATAGCCAGACTAAATAATCAGACATGCCATCAAGTCGAATCGAAAAAAGTACCTGATCAAATTAGAGAATGCCGTAAAGAAGTTTGGCGGATTCAAGGATATACCCGGTGAATGAATTTGGATCCTTATAGTAGGTTTCGAATTCTGCGGGGGTCATGACTATGAGGTCGACAGTGGTGTCAACGTCAAGCGAATTCAGTATGTCTATACCGCGGTGCATTGGTTTCTTGTCAGAATCCATAACGACAAGGAGGTCAATATCGCTTCCATGCTTCGCTGTCCCCCGTGCCGCAGAACCGAACAGGAATATCAGCTTCGGTTCACAGATGTTGAGGATCTGTTTTACGACCTTGTCGACCATTGTATAATCGAACACACGTTCTGCATTTGCTGACACAGATTGTCTAAAGAGTATCCGTATAAAAGATTTCAAATCAAGATCATAGAAACCAATTTATCCAGGACAATAATCGCACCTACAAACTGATGCAGGCAATAAAATGGATTACAGAAAAACAGACCTTTTGCTGATATTAGTAATGTCGTTCATCGCCATTTCCTTCCTGGCACTGATGGATTCCTCATTATCGAACCACTACCTCATCGCATCCTTCGGGGCCACCGGAGTACTGATATTCGCAGTTCCGAAATCACCCTTCTCACGCCCCAAAAACGTGTTCCTGGGTCATCTGATCTCCGCATTCATCGGAATGTGCATCGTGATCATCTTCGAACAGCTCGGATGGTTCGACAGCTATCATTGGATAGCCTGCGGACTGGCCGCTTCCCTGGCGATCATCGCCATGATGGTAACCGACACCATCCACCCCCCGGGCGGTGCGACCGCTTTGGCATTCGTCATCAGCGGGTACGACAGTATCATCGACCTTTTCCTTCCGATTTTATTCGGAGTTGTGGTCATGATGTGTTTCGCATATGTATGCGGCCGTGCCGAGGACCATGTGAACCGCGATAAGAAAGAGGGCCACTGAATTCCTGTCGCTGGGATTTTATCCGAAAAGGAGATGGGCTGTCATGCGCACTTCGACTGTCCATTTGGAAAAAGCATTGGCGGAGTTCAACAGCAAGGTCGACGATCTTTCCCGCAAAGATGCCTCGATCGAGCTTCTCGACGCACTCATCAACCGCGGTGCCGTCCTGTCGATGCTGGATTACATCACCTCGGCCAAAGAGGACTTCGATGATGCCATCCTGCTGATCAAGACCTTGGAGAAAGAAGGTGTCGAGATCGATCCTGGGTATTATGTTAGAGCTTATGCAGCCCGTGCAAGCCTCTACGGTGAAGGGGAGGAAGACAGCGCATTGGAGGATTACAGGTCGGCGGCACAGCATCTCGCCGGACTGCATCCCGGTTCCAAATACTATGACAAGAAGACCATCGCGGACCTGTGTTCCATCGCCACCCAGTCGATCGGCGATCTTGAACAGCTTTCGGAGGCCCGTCCTTTCATCGATAAAGGATTGGAGGTCACCGCCGGAGAGGACACACCGTTCTTCAGAAACATCCGTCTGGGTCTTTTGAATTACTCCGGATATGCGGCCCTTCTCGACAAGGATTACAAGACCGCTTCCGACACCTTCGCGACTTCCTGCACCCTCGCCGCCGACCTCTATTCCAATTCAGAACTCGATGATCCCGAGGACCTGGTATTTGCATTCGCCTCGAAAGCGGATGCCGACAAGGAGCTCAACGGGACCGACAGATATCTTGCGGAGATGGAGAACACCCTCGGATTGATCGATGAGATGACCGGTGACGGCGTCAGCATCGATGAGGAGATCATAACCACCCTTCACGGTGAGATAGCCAAGGAATACATGGAGAAAGGAGACATCGCTGTCGCGGAGAAGCACCTCATGCGCAAGATGTCCATGGAACTCGTCGGTTCCGCCCAGTACATGAAAGAGAACGGACCGCAGTGATCACTCGTTCTTGAGTTCCTGATAGTTCTTCAGCATCTCGGTGGCATCTGAACATCCGGCCTCTGATGCTTTTTTGAACCATTTCACGGCCTCATGCTCGTTATGGGCTGTGCCTTTTCCGTCACCGTGCATAAGACCCAGAGAGTACATGGCCTGTGCATAACCGTTCTTTGCGGCAAGAGTGTACCACTTGATGGCGTTCTGATAATCGACCTCGGTTCCCGTACCTTCCTCATAACAGACACCGAGATTGTACTGTGCCAGGATGTTCCCTTTGTCGCCTGCCCTCAGGAACCAGTGGAATGCAGACGAATCTGATTTGGCAACACCCTGACCTAAAGAGTACATGGATCCGAGGGTGTACATCGCCTTGGGATATCCGGAATTTGCAGCAGCTTGAATGAGACTGACTGCATAATCATCATTCCTTTTGACGCCCTCTCCGAGATGATATGCCAGTCCGATGTTGTACTGGGCCTTGAAATTGCCCTGGTTAGAAGCTCTGTCCCACCAGGTTATGGCCTTGACGAAGTTGACAGATGTTCCGAGACCGTCGTGATACATGTTCCCGACGGCATATTGGCCTTCCGGATTGCCGGCCTCGGCGGACCTGAGGAACAGCTTGAAGGCGGTTTTGTAATCTCTGCGGGAGTATGCCTTGCTTCCGTCGGTATATTCCCGGTTCCCATCAGTCTTCGATCTGCCGAATCCGAACATAAGGTGTCATCCGCGTCCTGCGTTTATTGATTTCCATTGTGTCGATAGTGATTAAAGGATAGTCGCAGTTGTTCCCGACATGACGGAAACACTGCCTGAAGAATTCACTGTCCGTTCGGTACTTGGAATTTTCAAGATGAAGAAAGATGAGAACGATGTCTTCATAGGAAAGGCCAACGGATATGAGCTACGGATCAGTGTTTGTTCGAACGATTCTAAAGATACTTTCACGGCCACTCTGAACAATGAAGATCCCAATGTGCCAGCACCTCAGAAATTGACGGGAGAATTCATCTCGACACAGTTATCAGAGACCTATCTCTCATCATGGATGAACGAGGTCTGCATGGAGCAAATCGAGGATTATGCCAAGGATGTGAAGTACTTCCAGACCTCGGGCGGAAAACTGGCGTATTGGGCATACAACACCCATTTAGACACCGTTCCGATTGTGTTCGTCCACGGAGGGCCCGGGGGCGACAGCAACCCTGTAAAAGCCCGCAGGCTATGTCTTGAAAACCCCGTTTATCTCTTCGATCAGATGGGTTGCGGAATGTCTGATCCGATAGCAGATTACGATGCCTGGATCTTGCAGGATTACATCACACAGATGAAGGAATTCATAGATTCGATCCCTGCTGAAAAGGTCATCATAATTGGTGCCTCCTGGGGATCCGGATTATCTGTTTCATACGCTGATGAGACCTCCTGCGAAAAGATCGCAGCCATGATCCTGCCTTCACCTTATCTCAGTTCAAAACTCTGGGCTGAGGACATGTGGCAGAATCTACAACCGCTCGGTCCCGAAGCGGTTGAAATCGTAAAGAATTCGATCGAACAGAATGATTTCGGACCGGAATTCATCAAAGTGCTTGGCGAGTACAATTCACGTTACCTGTTCAACCGCAGCATCTTCAGAGAATATGCCCTCGCCTCAGCAGAGGAGGAACCCAATGAGACCTTCCTCAGACTAAACGGCCCCAATGATATGGCGACCACGGGCAAACTGAAGGATTTCGACATCACACCTGCACTCGGAAAACTCAATGTCCCAGTGCTCTTCATGTGTGCTGATTCCGACGAGGTCACCGTACCCCGCGTTATTCAATATCATGATGCGGTCAAAGGATCGAGGCTGTCGATAATCCCTAATGCAGGCCACGTTCTTGCATTGGAACAATTCGATCTGTACAGGGATGCCATAGTTGCATTCCTTAGGGAACTCGATCTCTGAAGAAAACAGAAACGAGAAATCAAAATTAGATACAAAATCCCAGGGGGTTACCCCTGGGGCCCTGATGGGCATGTGTTATCTGGTTTACACGGCACAGTCGGCTTTCAACCGCACTGATCTGAGCAATTAGCTCCGACCACTGTTAGGCTTGAAACAACCTGAACACCCTTGAGCCACTTCTGACCCATAAGTACCTTTCTGCAACCCGCCAAGGTCACCCGAAGGCGACCTGACAGGCTTTACAACTGAGCACTGAGCCCTTCTGACGTCTTTTGACATCTGACGGCCATCACCCACTCCCCCACTGCCGTCCTGTTGAACGACTGAGAGACCTGAGCAACAATGAGCTTCTACACTCTGAGCCCCATTAGGAACACGAGCATTCTGCCGCCCACCAAGATCGCTTGCGCAACCTGACGGGCCGACAATGACACTGAGCCACACTGAGCTGCTATGAGCACCTGCGACCCTTGCTCCATCCCCCACTGCCGTCCTGTTGAGCGACTGAGAGACCTGAGCAACATTGGCGCCTGACCACACACTGGCGGTCCTTCTAGACTTGAGCCACACTGAGCTGCTATGAGCACTGAACAACCCTGTCCTGCCTACCTGACGGCCCTTGCGGATCGCCACTGACGGCCTGGACATCTAGATTCGTTGTCTGCCGATCGACACTAGGCACCCTGTCAGCTCCCATCTGGGAACCCGGTAACCTAGAGGAGCAAAAGAATCGCTGTTAGCGGTCCCTGCCCAATTGTTTCTGCCAACCATGACTCGTCGTCACGGCCAGTTGTGTCTGTGTATCCGCCTGGACCAGACCCGGTCTCCCGGATCACCTAAGTGAAACACATCTCAAGCTTCCGATGCATTGCTGCATCGAACTGCAATTAGCTCTTGTGAGTTAATTTTCTTGGGATTGATAGTACTCATTGATGGTATATCAATGTATCGCAGAATATGTGCTCAAATGTCTTGTTATCAGGAGTATAACGCAACAAATATCGAAAGATATTGTATTAAGCACAACATCCTGCATATCATTCCGTTCCGGTCTTCTCCGTATCGCTGTGGCCTTTCTTACGCTTAGCATTGCGGCGGTCCCATTTGGTGACGATATCTGACGCGTCCCTGTTTCCGCGGTCGGCTGCCATTCTGATATAATACTGATAGGAAGGGACAGAGGCTTCGGTACCGATTCCGTCCTTGTACATTATTCCCACCTGATACATCGAATCGGCGTCGAGTCCGTCGGCAGCATCCTTGAACAGAGTAAATGCACGTGCCGGATCCTTCGGGGTGCCGATACCGTTCAGATAGCATTCGGCAAGTCTTGCACGGGGTGCGCCTGGCATTCCGGAGTACTTCAGACACCTGGCAAAATAGGAATTCTGATCGAGAGCTTTCTTCCTCTTCGAAGCAGAACGCGAATTGCCTCCGTCGGCAGAGAGATTCTCGAGTCTGTCGATGAGTGCACGGTCTCCGCCTCTTTTGCGTAAGGATTCGGCGGCATTGCCGAAATACTGGGATACGGAAGATTCGGCGAAGCGGGCGTACATTTCAGATGCCGCTTCGGGGTCCGCATCGGTCCCGATACCTTCCTCATAACGACGAGCGGCCTCGAACATTGAGGCTGAATTGCCAGCATCGGCACCGGACAGGTACCATGAAAATGCCTTCTCTTTGTCCCTGACAACAAATGTCCCAGCATCATAAAGACGGGCAAGGTCGTAGGCGGCACGGGAGTGTCCGCGGCGGGATGCCTCTTCAAGAAGTTCGATACACCTGTTGATGTCGCGGGGGACACCGTGACCTTCACGGCATAAAGTGGCAAGCTGGTAAACGGCATCGATGCTTCCGTGTCCGATGGCCTTCGTGAACCACTCCGCGGCATCGGAATAATCCTTTTCAGTAACGGCGGTGCGGAGGAATCCCATTCCGCAGTTGCATTCATCGAAATGGAAACCGCTCTGTGCCAGATCGATGAGGACGGAACGGAGTTCGGTGATGCCGGATCTCTCCTGAGAGACCAGCTGCGAATATTTCCTGCGGGAATCGAAACTTCCCGACTCGACCGCCTGCCTGTACAGTTCGCAGGCGCGTTCCTTCTCACCTTCGGATGCGAGATGGTCCGCATATTCCGCCATGGCGGCGGTGTGTTCCTTCTCTGCCGCCTTGCGCAGCCATTCGATATACAGTGCACGGTCGGGTTCGCATCCGATACCGTCGCGGTAGAATGTGGCAAGACGGTACATGGCACCCGATGCCCCGTCTTCGGCGAGGGATTTCGTCACTTCGAAGGATTCGGTGATGGAGTGCTTGTATGCCATACACACTTCTTCCGCAGGACCGTCCATCTTGACGGTTCCTCCCTCAAGCCATACGGCCCTGTCGCAGGCGGATTCCACCGCGCCGGTGTTGTGAGAGGTGAAAAGAACCGTCTTTCCTTCCCTGACCAGATTCTTCAGGTGTTCGGAGGATTTCGATGAGAAGGCCGCATCTCCGGTACTCAATGCCTCGTCGATGACATAGATGTCGGCATCGACGTTGATCATGACCGAGAATGCCAGACGGGATTTCATACCTGAGGAGTAGGTCCTGACAGGATTGTCGATGAAAACACCCAGATCGGCATATTTCACGATCTTGTCGATACTGGCGGCGATATCTCCTCTGCGGATCCCATAAAGTTCGCTG
>CAVGRR010000054.1:0-10886 GCA_963631655.1 Eggerthellaceae bacterium | reverse complement strand
CGTACGGTGGGGTGAGAGGGCAACCGAAGGCTTAAGCCCTCGGACCCTACTCGATAGAAGATTGTTTAGTGAGACAGATATCTCTTAACTGCGAGAACGCCGATCAGAAGTATGATCTCGCAGATCACGATCGCAATGATGGAAGTTGTCGAAACTGAATCCTCGTCCTTGGGGACCGCGGTGCTGTCGAACAGTGCAAGATATGTGACGTCTCCGGTCACTGTGGCCTTGGAAAGATCGACGATGTCGGAGCCGTCGACGGACCATCCTTTGAAGGAGTAGGTATAATCCGAAGTGGCATCTTTGGTCGGAACGGCCTTGGAATAGACAGGGGTCGCACCGTAAGCGAACTTCGAATCCTGGAGCACGGTGTCCCCGTTCTTGAATACGACCTCGTACTCTCTGACGGTCTTGTCGAAGACAGCGGTGTAGGTGACGTTCTTTGTGACCTCGGTGATCTCGTTATCCCAGCCCAAGAATGTGTAGGTATACTGCGCATCAGCCGCTTTGGCGGGGTTCTCGGGAATTGCAATATCCTCAGCCGGGGTTCCGTAATCATATTCGGCGGAGGTTTTCGTTCCGTCGACATCGAAGGTGACGGTGTACTTGTTGACGGTTTCGTCGAAAAGGGCCTCGAATTCAACGTCGTTCTCGGTCACCTTATACGTGTCGAGGTCGACGACATCTGTTCCGTTCACAGACCATCCTTTGAACGTGTAAGTATATTTGGCGGTGGATTCCTTGGTCGGTTCATCGTAGGAGTACGCAGGGGCGGTACCTGTAGGGACCTGGGCCTCTTTCTCGTCGGTTCCGTTCTTGAATACAACAAGGAAGACGGTCTCATCCTCGACGGCGGTCTCGGTGGTCTTGTCAGCCTTGAACACCTTGTCACAGTACTGACATGTGTAGTAAAGTGCGTTTCCGGCCTTTTCGCGGGTGGCCGCGGTGGCATCATGTGCCACATATGTGTGTCCGTGGTCGTAACCGGAGTCGAGGGTTCCTGCGCAAACGGAGAACGTCTTTTCCTTCAGGTTCTCGGCGGTGGGTTCGAGTTTCGATCCGTCTGCCGTAAAGACGATGTTCTGGAATGCGTCGCTGTCGACGTAGTCAAGTCCGTCGCCGAACGAGATGTAGCACAGCGAACCGTTTCCGTAGTTGTTGACGGTATCGGTCTTGCCGTAGAACACGTAATAACTGATGGTCGTGACCGAATCCGGGATGACGATAGAGGTCACCTTGTCCGCATATGCGAAAGCGTATTCGTCGATGGTATCGGTCCCTTCCGGCACACTGTAATCCCCGGTCTTGGCGGCAGGATAGAACAGCAATGTAGTTCCGCTCTCGTTGAACACCACTCCGTCCACGGACTTGTAGTCGGTGCGGCTTTCGTTTATGGTGACTTTGGTCAGGGAGGGGGCGGATCCCAAAAAGTAGGGGAAGTTGTAGGTGATCTTATCGGAGAGGTCGATCTCGGTCAGACTCACACACCCGCGGAACATGTAATAAGTTCCGAATGAACTTACGGTGTCAGGCATGACATAGACAGAATCGGTCTTTCCGGCAGGATATGCGGTCAGTTCCTTCATGCTGCTGTTCCTGTAAAGGATACCGTTCTCGTCGGAGTAGTAACTGCATCCGTCAGCGACTTTGATAGATGTGAGGTTAGAGCATCCGACGAAAGCATTGGCGGTGATGGTCGTGACATCTGCGGGAACGGTATATTCGGTGCCTTTCATGTTGGCGGGATACATTATCAGGGTGGTCTTGTCTTTGCTGAAAAGAACCTTGTTCACGGCACAGTATTTGGGGTTGTCCCCATCGACCACGAATTCCCCGATAGAAGAACAGAGGGAGAACGAATCGTCGCCGAGTGAAGTGACATTTTCAGAGATGGAGACGGACGGGAGGGATTCGCATCCGCGGAAAGCGAAATTTGCGATGGTGGTCACGGAATCGGGAATAGTGAATGCGGTGAGGGCGGTACAGTTCTCGAATGCCGCATTGTCGATGGTCTGAAGTGCCGGAGATGTTCCGAAGGTCACAGATCTCAAGGAGGTGCAGTGGGCGAACGCGGTCTGTCCGATCGAGGTCACGGAATCCGAGACGGTGACGGTCTCGAGGGAATGACAGCCGATGAACGAGCTGCTTCCGATACTGGAGACACCGGTGATAACGACCGTTTTGATCTCCGACCTGTATGAATCCCAGGGTGCGGGATTGTATGTGTTGTATTTGCTCATCGATCCGGAACCGCTGACGGTGAGAGTACCGGTCGAGGCGACGAAATCGTATTCAGCGTTCGAACCGCAGTCTCCGTGGTCGTCGGAGACCGTTCCGGTCTCCGCAGAGGAGGAATCATTCAACAGGGCATACGCCGACATGCAGGTCAGCGCCACAACTATATGCATTACGTATTTCTTCATTTTACTGCCTTATTCTGCAGTTTGTCTACACAGATGATTTTCAGTGTCGGCATACGGAATACAAATCTCAGTGACAGTGACTATTTATTGATAACTGGGTCTGGGTTCTTTTGTCTGCATTTATTGGAAGTTATTACAAAAGTATCAAATTTTTAAGGTTTCTAAAATGTGTTAAGGGCAAAGACTGCAGGTCCGGTCCCATCGAGACTTTGCTGTCATAGATATGAATTCCAGCAACAGTTCCGTGACCTCAGTCAAACACAGGAATTCTCCGATATCATTTTCGGATGAAGGGTCCCAGACCTGCAGATCCGGAATATTATCAAAGGGGTTCTGGAATTACTTTATATTCTCCGCCGAAGATAATAACACCATGAATTCGAGATCCGGGCTGATCATTCCTGCCATAATCGCCATCGTCGCTTTGGCTTTCGTTTTTGCACTGAACCCGACGATGCAGAATGACGACCCGGACAGCGGTCAGGCCCATGCCTTCCCGAGGCCCGTCGAGGAAGAGGACCGTGACTACCCTCCCGCCTCCGTCGCCGAGGCATCCTACATCTCTGAGCTGGACGCCCTGCGTTCGTCCCTGTCCGACCCGACACTCGATGCGGACGCCATGGCGGCAGCCATCATTGAATCGGGGAATATGCTCGATATGATGTTCGACTGGTACAAATGGATCGAACTCGATTACCATAAGAAGCCTGCGGAATACCGGGACGAATACGAGGCGTGGTATGTTTTGATCACCCACACCTACAATGACTACGCAACGGTTGTGAAGGAATCCCTGTCCGGCCTCTGCGCCGACACGGTCGAGAAGGCGTTGGCCCTATGTGGCCTGGATCCCGAAGACTACCGGGGCGTCGACAGTACGACGCAGGAGGAGACGGACCTCGTACAGATACAGACAGCTCTTCTGGCCGATTACACAGCGCTCATGGCCGAGGATTACGAGATGACTTACGAGGGGAGCATATGGACCCTCGATTCGATCTACGGCAGTGACACCCTCTCGGATTCCCGGAAGGCGGAACTCGCCACGATGCTGCGCAATGAGCAGTATCAGGATGCCGCAGAGATCTACGTCGACCTCGTGAAGGTCAGGAACGACATCGCCGCCCTCAACGGATACGGGAATTACGCTGAGTATTATTATAAGGCGGTCTCCGGGAGGGACTACACTCCTGCCGAAGCGAGATCGTTCGCGGACCTCATCATCCCGGCGTTCGACCTATACAAGTTGTCCGAGAGTGCGCTCCTCTCCGACGGTCCGATGAGCATATCCAATCTCGCCTGGATGTGCGAGCTCGAAGGAAACGAAATCATCGATGCGGTCGAACCGTTCATAGATTCGATGGGTGATGAGTTCGAGAGGCTGCTGGACTACATGGTCGAATACGATCTGATAGAGATATGCGACGAGGACGGGAGGATCCAGAAATCCTACACCCAAAAATTGTATCAAAGCGGAGGTGCGTTGATATATCTGGGGGACAAAGAAGAAGGAAGGGAATGGTACGGGCCCCGCGTTCTGATCCATGAATTCGGCCACGCATCCGCGGACAGTCTGAATCCGAACCCGACGGGATGCATAGACGTGATGGAGATCCACTCCCAGGGGCTGGAAGTGTTGTACGGCGCATCCGGCCTCGTCGGGAACGATTCGTCCGATGCCATATGTGCATACATTATATACGTTATGTCGTACAACGTATTCATAGCGGGGATGTTGACTGAACTCGAACTATGGGTCTACGAGACCGAGGCGGCCACGCATTCGCTCACGGCCGATCAGGTCTGCGACAAGTTCCAGTCGATACTGGATCGGTCCGGCATTCAGTTCAATGTTGGGTTCGACGAAAAGTACTTTTGGATAGATTTCTCCTATCTCTTCACGCATCCCAACGGTTACATCAGCTACGGCACATCGGCCATCGGGGTGATCGATCTGTTCGTGGAGGCCACAGAGAATTACGATGCCGCGAAAGAGAAGTATCTGAACCTGCTGTTCCAGCAGGACATCTACGGATACTCCGCAGCCATTGAGGAGGCGGGACTCACGGACGCCTTTGACTCTGAAGCGGTGAAAGAGGTACTGGAGAAGTGCACAGCCATATTGAAGAGCATGGAGGGCTCGTGACCGCGTTTCTTATCGATCGCTGAAAATCTTCAGCAATAATGTATGCCGGATACGGCGATTATAATACTTTCGTATGGATAGGTCATATCCGGACTGAACAGTTTAAAACCGGTTCCGCCATCATTTCATGATGACGATATCCGCTTTCTGCACCGCCTCATCGAACCTGGTTTATGAGATCACAGGTGATGTCGGCCCGGATAAGATACGGGAGCTTAGGTCTTTGACCTGCAGTCACGATGATCAAGTGGAATTTTGTTGTTCCGATCTCCGTGACTGTATGGGGAGATTCAAAGAGATGGGGCTCGGACTCAGGTTTGTCGATGTGGGTACGTCTGAACGTATGGGAAATGAACTGGGGATCAGGAATGACGGTGCCTTTGAGAGGGAACTCCTTCTTGTCGATTCCAAGATGCCTGAGATATTGGGGGTCATGGTCTCCGAGGCATATCTGAATGATGTGTGTGACATGAAGGACCTGGTCCGCTGTCTTGACAGTATAGATCCGCTTGATATACATCCGGATATGAGGTATCCGTTCTATGCCAAGAAGATCAAGGACCTGCTTGTTTTCTTGCTCTGTTCTTCAGAGGATGAAAGCGAGGATTACAGGGAGTTCCTTCTGGAGAATTCATATCTTGTCTGTCTTGCGGATGCGGAGTATTTTTCGACGTATGTGTGGGGAGAGGAGGGAAGGTATTACCTTACATTGGCGGTGCAGATCTGTGTAAGGCAGAAAGATGGACCGATCTATCCTTCATTCGATACCTGAACTTCCCAGCCACTCGTCGAATTTACAATGTAATTCGTCGTTACACTCCTTGCAGAACGTGTACCTGTCCCAATCTGTTTCGCAGAAGCAGACCTCTTCAAGGACTTTGAGCTTCTTTTGACACTTGCTGCATAAGAAATCAACGCACATATCTCCGAAACTCATTTGATTCCTCCTCGACAGTTTTCAGTGTTTTAGAAAGAAGATAATTTTACAAAATCAATCCGATCTATGGAGTACAAGTGATTGAGGGACGACTTGAAGTCAAGAACAGGCGAAGCCTGTGGGAGACACAGGACTGTACATCACCCAGTGCCCGCACACCTTAAACGGATGATGCTTTGCCCCATCGCGGACGTATGGAATACACCCTCAATCTGTACCTTATCTGCTCTCCTGAGTATTAATCTTATCTACGCACTTGTGATATTCGGAGACTAACGGAACATAACCACAACTTTTCATCAAATCATATGGAACAATATCGTAATTCTTCTTATTGTGCCGACCTGTCGCTACATATCTTATCCAGTCCTGGAAGCACACATCAATCTCATGCAGCGAACGGTCTGTCGTGATAATCGGAAAATACCAGCGTCCCCACGAGATCTCCTGATCATTAAACCCATAGAATTTCCCGTTGTATCTGCGTATCAAGGCCTTTAAAGTACCTTCCAGCGGAGCATTGTTCCTCAGCATCCAACGTCTGATTGCTCTTGCTGAACGTCTGATACGCCTTTTCATTTTATACACGCTGATGGGGGAGACGTCTATCTCATTTTCCTTGACTGAAAAACCGAGATAATCTATTGGCTCCCCGGGAGTAAAGTATCTTGTCTTTTTGGGATTCAGCTCCAATCCCTTATCACTTATCCACTTCTCCAAGGATGCATTTAACGAATTGATCTTTTCTGAGGAATCTGTAAGGATCAGGATATCATCAGCGTAACGTAGATACAGGCAGTCTTCTGATTCGAAAAATCTGTCCATATCACTCAGATACAGATTTGCACAGAACGGGGAGATAGGAATACCTGCCATCACGCCTTTGTCCTCTTCAATGATCTCATTATGGCATCTGACCTGCTTGCTGCTCAGTATGCTATCAAGGATGTCGTAGAGGGGGTCGTCCTGCAGAGTATCCTTCAGCATTGGTAGGAAATGGGCCACAGGAATGCTGTTGAAATAATCATGAATATCAATCTTCAGACCGAAATTCCTTTTCTGCAGGGGTGTAAACCTGATTTTCATTATAGCATCTCTCACTGTGCGGCTTGAACGGAATGAATAAAGGCAATCGGAAAAACACTCATCGTAACAGTATAATGAATACGAGATGATCCTCAGTGCCATCATCTCCTGTTTTCCGAAAGTATAAACCGTTCTTTTCTTTCCCACTTTGATTTTGCTGACCGATTTTTTAACCGGTACGGAAAATGTGTAACTGCCTTCGGAAATATGGGACATCAATTCACTGAATGAACTGTCCTCCAGCACCTTTTCAAATTCCGAAATACGAGGGTTATTGGGAAAAGATGATTTTTTGTGTTCAATATACTCCGACCAAAAATCAGGATCTGATATTGAGTAGATTGATGAAGGCTGTAAGTTCATGAAATTCACTCGATAATAATCTTTGGCCCCAGAAAATTCAATCCCACAGTGACCTTCGACCCTTCCTTCAGTTCCCCTTCAGCCTGCGTACCGCGCATCAGCGGCGTCGAAGCCTTCACCCGGACCATATGTCTTCCCGGCCTTATCCGAACAGTTTCAGAAACCCCTTTCGAAAGGAAACACGTTTCCACTTCATCAATAAAGACAGTGAAACTGTAATGCGCAATATCCGAAACAAAGGTCACCTGCACCTTGCCGTCCGTAAGAGAAGCACCGACAGCCTCACCTTTATCCTCCGGAGTGACCTCATATCTGTAACCGCAGAGGATGCAGTAACACTGTCTTCTCGTGTCGTCCGCCATCGTCTCCGCTTTGCAGTTAGGACACACAGTAGGAACAAAGGACATACCCGAACATCGGCATAAGGGATATGTACTTTCCCGGCCCATTACAATAATAATATCAATATTATGGAATGATAACCATGATGAAATACAAAGTGAAGATGATCGACGGAAGCACATATTACCTGTACCGCAGGAGCCGTGTCGACCACGACGACAGCCGTTATCTACAGGCATACAAGGAACCTGTCTGGGAGACAGGACACGCATATGCACGTCCTGTGATGCTTCTGAAGAACGATCTGATCGTGTCGATAGAGGAGATCGAATGAAACTTCAGAGGTGTCAGCCTCCGAAGTATGATTTGAAAGAAAGGATCACTCGATCTTCAGAGTTACATTCCTCTTGAGTCCGAGATCTGCGGCAACTTCGATCGCTTTCAGAACTGCACAGGGCACCGGACAGGCGGAATGTTTGATGTGGTTGCTTGCCGTGATATAAACAGGGTTCTGCACCATAGGGAGGTCGAATTCGTCATACGCTCCGACGGGTTTCAGTTCGGCGGCAAAGGCCTGCACCATCTTGCAGTTTGTTTCAATGGTAACCTCAACGTGCATCATATCCTCGGACATCTTCGCATTGATAACACTGTGCATCTTGCACGGACCGGGTTCCACTTCGACTTTACAATCGCTCATGCACGCAATACTCCGCCACAAATATTAATACAAATTTACGAATGGATGATATGATAAAAATAACGGCAATTACGTAATTGCCTTAATTAATAATCATCTCTTATACCCGCAACATCTCCGGAACGAACGCAGTATCTTATGGATCTCCTCCGGATCCCACTGCTCGCCCCAATACAGCACCTCATACTGTATCCCCACGGATTCATACTTGTACAATGTATCAATGAAACCGTTCCTCGAATAGAACGCAAGGTTCCGGTAACGGGAACTCACCAGTTTGTCATCCACTCTGGGAGCTTCAATGCTCAGCGCGATCCTGTACTTCGGATAATATCTCTCTTTGATCAGGTCCAGCATCTCGGTACCGTATCCTCTTCCGCGCATGCTGTCAGCTACGGCCAGATAATAGATCAGTGCCGTATTTTCATATTTATATACATAATAGAAACCGATGAACAGGTCGTCATCGTACAGAGCGACATAATCCGCCTTGTGCTGCTTATAAACGGATTCCAATTCTTTTAAAGGAATTCTCATCCTGCGGTCGTAAGTCTCTTCATATAATTTGGAAGCAAAACCAGCCACGGCAGAACCCAATACGATATCTTTGGCCATCAAAGACATGAAACGCCTCCGTTATGCACCTTTTCATAATATTCCACAGCACGGGACATCTCTTTGCCGTCGATGGGTTCTCCGAGATACATCGAATCGAAATAATATCCGTCCGATAAAAGACGTGTGCCTGAATCATGCCACCCGTTGCGTTCGTAGAACCTGTGTCTTCTCTTACGGAGTTCTATATCCGGTGCATTTTCATCCAATGGCTCGACGACCAGGAATATTCTTTTTCCTGAATATCTCTGTTTCATCATATCCAAGATCTTACTGCCGTACCCTTTGTTCCTGAATTCCGGACAGGTTGCAAAATAAACGAAAAAAGTTATGTTATCCTGTTCGAAACAGTATGTGAATCCGATAAATGCATTATTATCATAATAGAAAACAAGTTTTCCGCCTTTACCGAATGTCCTTTTTATATTCTCCAAAGGGACTTTCTCTTCGGGAGTGAAGGAATCATCGAACAGTTTTTGAAAAACGGTATCGGAAACATCCTCTGTCTCCCTGGCGGAAAGCATAGTCACTCCATAGCAGAATAACATAAAACAATGCCGAAATTTAATTGGGCCTGCAAGAGAATCGCGGCACTTGCAGGCCCCTGAAGCCGAGATGCCGATCGTTCAGGCCCCCTATGGTCCCGGATCCTGCACGAAGCGGGGCCGCCTGAAGTTTTTCCGACTTCAAAACAGTATATCCCGTCCATATATTTATAATTAGGGATACCTAAAAGATATTACTAAGATAAACCGAGCCTAAACCCGACAATCAAAAATACCCAGTACCCATCTACCCCGCTATGGACGTCGACGTGGCAATTGTAGGTAGTGGACCTGCAGGAGCTTCTGCTGCATATTATCTGCGTGACAGCGGACTCAGTGTCGTCGTCATCGAACGCCTCAGTTTGGAAAGATATCCCCGCTATCACACGATCTGCGGTTCTGCAGTGAGCACACGCGGAGTAAAACATCTCGATCTTCAGGAAAATGAGATCCTTAATAACATCGATACACTGAAGATCAGATTCCCCGGAGACCGTGTTCTTCATCTTAAATCCAAAGGATACGTCATAGACCGTCCTGCCCTGATGCATCGTTTGTACGATGAAGCATTGGAAAAAGGCATGAGTTTCATTCAGAGCTCAGTTCAAAAGGTTGAATAGACCGAGAACGGATACGTACTCACTATGTTCAACGGATCTTCCGTATTCGCCCGCTATGTTATCGGGGCCGACGGATGTTATTCCGTCGTGCGTAAGGATCTGTTCGGCAGCAGACCGGATATCATTCTTAAAGTGGAAGAATGGCACACCGCCGGAAAAGCCAAGGAAAATGAATTGGAATTCATAATGTCCGACCACGCTTCACAGCTTTACACCTGGGTTTTTCCCTACGGAGATCAGATATGCTTGGGTCCGATGCCCGAAGAGTCGGTTCCCGAAGGTTCTGTCAGAGGAGCACGTTCCATTCCTTTGGGGCATGTCGGTAGGATCGTCAACGAGAACGCACTTCTTATAGGGGATGCCGCAGGCCTCCCCAACCCTATGACCGCCGGAGGATTGAGTGCAGCCTTCCTTTCTGCATATTATGCTGCACAGGCGATCATAAAAGGCCATCCCAATGATTATCAGGATTGGTGGGACCATTACCGCGGATCCGACAGCCGTTTCCTCAAGGTGCACAACACGATCAGTTCATTCTCCGATGAGGAACTTGTGAAGTTTGCCGATCATTTCAGACACAAGGGACTTTGGCTGAACGGTTTCGTTTCGTTCCTTCACCATCCGAAATATCTTTGGCTTTACTTTGGGTGTCTGATGAGTCTGCGTTACGGCTGGTGAAAAAACGGCCTTCAGAAACGGGCCTAAAACAGATTGAAATCGCTCAGCCCTAGCAGATATACCTTTTTCAGAAAACGGTCCGTTTAAACATCGTTTCTTTGAGTTTTCATAATATTCAGGCACATCGAGCATTAAAATTGTGAGATTTTTAGCTCTAGATCTTTTCATTTCCGATGCTTGTAATTATTATCGTTTGTAAAGCAATTTATTTAATTAATCATAAACCTCGAAAAGATATTGAAACTATCCGCATATTTTTACTCGGGATCAGGTATTTTCCAAGGTTTGCAATTAATATTGTCAATAAAGCAATTTGCTTAATAAATCGTTCACTTGATTTTTATTATCATATTTTTCAAAAATTTATCAAAATCAATCGATTTCACGCTTTGAACATCATTTTTGATCCATTTTTTTCGCGTTTTGAAGTT
>CAVGRR010000053.1:0-11125 GCA_963631655.1 Eggerthellaceae bacterium | reverse complement strand
CTCCGCCACCAACCCCCTGACATTTTGTCTCTGACGGGACAACCTTTCTCCTCTGGCACATCAATTCCGTACTTCAATTCAAATACCAGAATCCAATGGAATCGCCCGTGACCAATGGTTCACTTACACCAGATGAAAGAATCAAGTTCGCCACCTCCGCAGATAGCGCGGATGTGGTGGACGAGCTCGGAAGCAGACCCGAAGGCCTTACTCAGGAAGAGGTCACGGCCGCCCGCGTTCAGTACGGAAGGAACACCGTAACGAACAAGGACCGTCACCGTGTGGCCAGAAGGTTCTGCAGAGCGTTCTTCAACGTTTTCGCGTTGGCACTGTTCTGTTACGCCTTCCTCGACGTCATCCTCTGCGGACTCGATGTCGAGCACGACGGGATCATCGACCTGTTCGTACAGGGCTATCTCGATGACATCTACTTTGTTACCATCATCGTCTCCCTGATCCTCATATCGGGAGCGGTCTCCTTCATCCAGGAGACCAGAAACACCAAGGTCGCCGACAAACTGATCAGCATGGTCGCTCTCACCATCACCGTCCGCCGCGACGGGGAGGAGGCCGAGATCGACTCCAGGGATCTTGTCGTCGGAGACATCATCATCATGGATACCGGAGACACCGTTCCGGCGGATGTCAGGGTACTCCAGTCAAATCATTTGAAAATAGATCAGTCCGCCCTCACGGGAGAATCGGATTCGGTCACCAAGACCTGCGACACCGACAGCCCCTCCAAGCCCATCCTCGAATGCGAGAACCTCGCCTTCATGGGAACGAGCGTGGTGAGCGGATCCGCAGAGTGTGTTGTTGTAAATGTAGGAAACGAAACGGTCTTCGGTACCATGGCGGACAGGCTGTCCGGCAAGAGGCCCAAGACCGCCTACGACACGGGAACGCAGAAGGTCGTCAAGCTCCTGCTGACCATCATGGTCTGCATGATCCCTCCTGTCATCCTGATCATGATCGCCAAGGACCCCACCTGGGACGGAGTGTTCGGTGCGGTCAAGTACGCGATCGCATTGGCCGTGGGACTCATGCCCGAGATGCTGTCCACCATTGTGACAGCCAACCTTGCCAAAGGTGCCATCGACATGTCGAAGAAGAAGGTCATCGTCAAGGACATGACCTCCCTCCAGAACTTCGGTGCCATGGATGTTCTATGCTCGGATAAGACCGGGACCCTGACCCAGAACAAGATCTCCGTCAAGGCGTGCTGCGACATCTACGGGAACAACAGCACCACCGTGTCTCTGTATTCCTGCCTGAACAGCGGCAATTTAACTTCGTCAACAAACCAGATCGACTGGGCCATCGACGAGCTTGCCGCAGAAAAGGAGGAGATCGCCCGGGAGATGAAGGGATACGAGTTCGTTGCAGATCTTCCCTTTGACTTCGTAAGGAGGAGGGCCACCGTCGTCATGAAGAGGACGGATGACAACATCGACTTCGTGATAACCAAAGGAGCAATCCAGGAGCTCCTGTCCATTTCATCCGCCTACGTGGACGACGAAAGGAACATCCAGCCCATTTCCGAGAAGATCGTTAACGACATCCTGGGTCTTGCCGAATGGTACAGCACCAAGGGTATGCGTGTGCTCGGAGTTGCTTACAAACCGATCGCCGACGGTACCGGATTCACCGCCGCGGACGAATGCGACCTCATCATCGCCGGCCTCATTGTGTTCATGGATCCTGTGAAGGATACCGCCGCATCCACCATCCGCGACATGAACGACTACGGCATCACCGTCAAGGTGCTCACCGGAGACAACGAGTTCGTCACCCGTTACGTGTGCGACGAGATCGGACTGCTGGCACATAGCGATGACACCCCCCGTACACCTCTCGAAGAGGACATCTCGAGCATCACCAGCGAGGTCGTCGTCGGAAGTCAGATCGACACCATGTCCGACGATGAACTGAAGGAGGTCGTGGAGAGAGTGAACGTGTTCGCCAGGCTGACACCTGACAACAAGGCCCGTGTCGTCACCGCGCTCCGTGCGAACGGACACACCGTCGGTGTGCTCGGAGACGGGATCAACGATTCTGTCGCCATGAGGCAGGCCGATGTGGGCATCTCGGTGGATACCGGAGCCGATATTGCCAAAGAATCCGCGGATCTCATTCTTCTCGAGAAGGACCTCGGAGTGCTCAAGGAAGGCGCTCTCCACGGAAGGTGCGTCTACTGTAACACTGTAAAATACGTCAAGATGATCGGAGGCATCAACTTCGGTTACATGTTCTCGCTGATCATGGCGTCCCTGCTGTTCGACTTCGAGCCTATCGGGGCGCTGCAGATCCTTGTGTTCAACCTCTGTAACGACATCGCCTGTATGTTCATCGCCTGGGACAACGTCGAGGACGAATACCTCCGCGAACCAAGGAAATGGGATACCACCAACCTGTGGAACGTGTTCAAGGGATACGGTCCGATGTGCTGTGTCACCGATGTGATATCATGGATGTTCTTTGCATTCGTGGTGCTGCCTGCGGTGTGCGGAGATGTCGTGCCCACCGGGTGGGAGACGTTCACCTTCAGCGACAGTGCGATCACTGAAACTGAGTCCAAGCTTGAAGCAATGGAAGGCGGGTTGGATGGACCGATAGCTCAGGCTAATCTGCTTGCAGTGGCGACGTTCCAGACGTGCTGGTGCATGGAGCAGTATTGGATGCAGGTATGGGCGATCCATATTGTACGTAACAATAAGATCCCGTTCCTGCAGAGTTGGTCCGCGCCCATCCTCGTGGTCACCACGCTGCTGGCGCTCGCATTCGGAACCTTCGTGTCCTTCACCCCCTTCGGAGATGTCATGGGAATGGTCCACCTGCCGTGGTTCGCCATCGCGTTCATGCCGTTCATCGGACTGACGTATTTCACCATTGCAAACCTTGCGAAGATGAGAACTCTAAAGAAACACGGCTATTTCGCCTGTTAAAATCCTTTTCGGGCCGAAAGGCCCTCATTATTCATTGATTTTTTCGATGTCTACGAACTGTCATTTTAAGTTTTATATACCCATAAGTTGAGTGAGATACAATATCAATACGATATGAGGAGTAAGTATGGGAAATAAATCACGTGACACCCCCGATGGTGTCGCAGACGGAAAGGATCGGTCCTTAATGGGCTGGATCAACGAGCGCATCGATCGTCTCGACTTCAGCGAAAAAGAAGTTGACAGTATCTTCAACTGTCTTCTGACGCTCATTGTGCTGTGTGCAGTAATCTCTCTCTGCTTGATGACATTCTCGGTTCGTAGGCACATCCTCTCTATCTTCCTAGTTCCCATATTCGCCTACCTGCTGTTCTCGTCACCCAGGTTCAACCTGCGTCTCAGGGAATACAAGTCGTTATTGATCATCACCGATCTGATGGTGCTCATCGAGATCTTCGCACTGTGCCTCTATATGGATCATCTCTACACAATACGTACAGAGGATCTGATGGTCAAGGAGTGTGTATGTCTGATCGGTGGAGCATGCCTCACTGCATATCTCTGCAGGGTCAAGGCCATGTTCTACTGTTCCGTTCCGGTCATCGCAGGCTTCGACATGTTCATGGCATGGGAGCTGGGCTGCACGGTCTACGAGGTCGCTTCGCTCGGTGCGTTCCTGATCATGGTCTTCTGTTGGACCTTGTATGCGAACTCCTTCTACTTCGGATACGGACGTGTCTGCCTCGACGGCGTGTACGTCCACATGCCTGAGGACGAGGCCCGCTACATCCGCCGCGTGCAGAAGATCATGGCACGTGAGCAGAAAGAAAAGACCGAGGCCGAACTGGAGCGCAGAAAGGCTCTCCAGAGGCAGAGGTCAAGATAAACTCTTTAAAACTGTTTCCAAGTCACATCCTCTAAAGGAGTGCGTCTTTTTGCACTCCTTTAGTTCTCTCACAATATTCATTGATTGAATCCTTGATGTTATTGCAGATCTTGATTTCATTGAAGTTAAAAATCAATCTGGAAAATTGTAATTTTTTACAGAAATTCACCTGGAAAATTGTAATTTTTTACAGAAATTCACCTGGAAAATTGTAATCGAAGATTTATACAATCGATGGGCAGTTGACTTCAACTTAAATCAGAGTATATTAAGTGCCAAAAATAGCCAAATTTGGATATTTTTAATATTAAAAAAAGCCAATTTTGGTTCAAATCGGCATTTAAGAAAAATACTACCAATAAATCAGTTGAAATGAGAATTTCTAAGATGTTTACTGCCTGTTCAGCGCCTTCAGACGTCTCTTGGCGTCCCTGTCGCCCTGCTTTGCTGCTTCGCCGTACCAGTGTTTGGCCTTCTCGATATCGGCAGCGGTCCCGTCGCCTGTCTCGTAGGCAACAGCGACGTTGTACTGACCGTCGATATTACCCTGTTCAGCGGCCTGCAGGAAACAATCGAAAGCTTTTGTCGGGTCTTTGGGACATCCGTCACCGTTGGCGTACATGTTCCCGAGTGCCAGCTGCGATTCCGGATCTCCGAGCCTTGCAGCCCTCCCGAACCAGTAGACGGCAAGGACATTGTTCTTGTTCACCCCGTTTCCTTCGAAGTAGCAGATGGCGAGATCATGCTGTGCCTGAGGGATGTCCTGTTCCGCCGCATGCGTGAAGTAGTTCACGGCCTGTTTGAACGACTGCTCCACTCCGTTTCCCGTGGCGTACAGAAGACCCAGGATGTACTGTGCTGAGGGATTGCCATTGTTTGAGGATAACAAAAGAAATCTCGAGGCGTCGGTGTCCCTGCCTTCCTGCAGGAGCTTCAGTGCACTGTCAAGGTCGTTGTCATTTTTGTCCTGTTCGCGGACCGGGAGCACAGGCGCATGCTTTCTCATGGGGTTTCACTCTTTGTTCGCAAGTTCAGGATGCTCTGCTTCGATCGCGTCGATGAATTTCTTTGAATTCACGAAGCCTGCTTTGAATGCCTTCCTGAAATAATCCAGCGCAACGGAATCGTCCTTCTCTACCCCGTCGCCTTCGTAATAAAGCACTCCGGTATCGTAGATCGCATCGCGGACCCCCATGTCCGCCGCCTTCTTGCACAGACGTGCGCAGCGGGCGACATCCTTTCTGGTTCCGGCACCGTTGTAACACAGCCTCGCCAGAGCATAACATGCCCTTCCGATATCCTTGTCTGCGGCCAACTCATAGCATCTGACGGCACGTTCCAGGTTGCGTTCGGTACCTATTCCGCCCTCGTAGAGGGTTCCCAGGTTGGCCACGGCCTCCGGATGACCTGCATCCGCCGCCTTCTTGGTCCATTCGAACGCTTTGGTCGGAGAACGCTGCACCTCCTTTCCTTCGGAATACATGATCCCGAGTTCGCTCATCGCAGGGACGCAGCCCTGTTCGGCGGCCAGACGGAACCATTTCATTGCATCCTTGTAGGATTTCGGAACGGCAATACCATAATAGAAAAACACACCCGTGCGGAACTGGGCATCGGGATGGCCGTTTTTAGCAGCTTCAAGGAAGAGCGCGAAAGCGTTGGGTACATCCCGACTCTCGAACGCCTTGAGCGCGGCGCTGTAACAGAGATCGGCATCTGAGGACATTGATATCGGCCCCTTATAGGAATCCTGGGATAATACTTTAACTACGGTCTTTTGATGAAGGGGTATGGACTTCCTCGATACCATTACCACCTCGGCCGACAATCCCCTCCTGGACGAGGCCTACCGCCATTATTCCTCGGGCAACTACAAGCTGTCCTTTGCCGCCTTCTCCGATCTGAAAAGCGCAGAGGCGGTCTACTGCGTCGGATTCCACTATCTGAACGGTAAGGGCGTCAAAAGGGATGTCAAGATGGCATTGGAATGCTTCACATCCGCGATGGACCTCGGATATGTGCCAGCAGTGTCGGAATGCGCCCAATGTTACGGTTACGGGATCGGTACAGAGGTGGATGACAGGAAGGCATTTTCTTTGTTCACCAAGGCAGCTGAGGCCGGTGATCCCTACGGTATGGCGATGCTCTCGATGATGTATCACGAGGGCGATTTTGTCAAGAAGGACGATAAGCTCGCAGAACAGTGGATGGAGCGCTGCGAGAATGCCGGAGATATGAAGAAGATTGAGCATCTGGGTCTTTCGTATTTCGAGCAGGGGAACTATATCCTCGGAAGGATCTGTCTGATGCGTTCCGCTGTGATGGGTTCACCGGTTTCTGCCAAGGCACTGGAATGCATCTATGATTCCGGTGCAGGCGTCTTCCGCGATGAGGACGAGGCAGGAGACTGGTTCGAGACCGCAGACACCAACGGCTGGGAATCCATTTCCTCTGAGGACCTCGGAACCCACAGGGCCTGGTTCCTTCAGTTCATGGACGAGGACGACCTGCCCGACGAATGATCAGTCCCAGAAGTCCGGAAAATGTGCTGAACGGGACTTCACCATCTTCTCGTAGCAGTTGATGGTGGTCTCCACATCCGCGGCGGCGCGGTGGGCACCGTGAGGGACCACGGAAAGATATTGTGCCAGCGTGCCCAGTTTGTGATTGGGAAGTTCGCGGTATGTTCTTCTTGATATCCTCATCGTGTCGGTGAAATCGTTGCCTATCGGTTTCACACCGATCTTCAGAGCACCGTCGTAAAGGAAGTTCATATCGAAACAGGTGTTGTGCCCCACGATCATATCGTCCCCGATGAACTCGAAGAGTTCCGGAAGGACGTCGTCCGGCATAGGCGCATCGGACACCATATCGCGTGTTATTCCTGTGAGGTTGGTGATGAAGGAGGTGACCTTCGAGATCTCTCCGGGCCTGACGAAACTGACGAAACGGTCCTCCACATCTCCTTCGCGTACCCTGTACGCGGCCACCTCGATGATCCAGTCCCTCGAAGGGCTGAGTCCGGTGGTCTCCAGATCGAGACAGATGTAATCGTCGGGAGAAGCGATGAGGCTCTTTCCCCTGCCGGGGCGGAGATTTGTCGCCACAGAATCACTTCTTGGCCGAGATGACCTTGGTCACGTCGCTTTCCAGAATGGAACCCAGTTTCTGAACGAAGGCCGTGTTCGGAAGGGTGGCCGAGACGCCGGTGCGGATGGCCGCGGGACGGTCCTGTCCGGCACGCATGGGATCGCTGATGATGACATCTTTTCCGCCCATCAGGGATGTGGGGATTATCTCGTGAACAGTGAATCCGCCGGTGGCCCTCTTGGCGACCAAAACGGAACATCTCTTCTTTCCCGTCTCTCCGAACGGGGTGTCCGCAAGCCAGACCTCCCACTGTTTAGGGACGTTCTTGGTGTTTCCGCCGGGCTTGTAGTTGACCTTCATAACGTGCTGGATGTGTTTACAGGATAAAACACATCGGACGAATGAATCAGAAAAAACACAAAAAGCGCGGAGAGGGAGATTTGAACTCCCGAGGGATTACTCCCACAAGATTTCCAGTCTTGCGTCTTACCGGGCTGGGCTATCTCCGCTTGTGTAAAGCGTCGTATTTGATTCTTACATAAAAAGATTGGGCTGGGTCCGACTTCAGATTTTGAAGATATCTGCCCTGCGGTCCCTCAGATGGGGCCTTTTTTCCCTCGCGGAGCGTATTATCTTCGGGTCGATGTCCACAGTGAGAATCTCCTCCTTGGATGCGGATCCGGCCGCGGTCTCGCCGGTCGGGAGGTATACTGAAGAACCTCCGAAGAAACGGGTGTCGTTGAATTCTCCGATGTTGTTGCAGAACACCATATACACGGTGTTCTCCAGTGCCCTGGCGGGGAGCATGGTCCTCATGACCCTTTCGGACTGTTCGGCGGAGGCGCTCGCCATGAGAATAGCATCCGCTCCGTTGACAGCATAATATCTTGACAGTTCCGGGAAGAAGATGTCATAGCAGATGATGAGTCCGAACCTCATCTCTTTCCATTCCACCATGACAGGATGATCTCCGGCGGAGAACATGCTCTCATCATATTTTCCGAAGTTGGCGAGATGTATCTTTTCGTATGTCTGGGTCTTTTCAGGTGTGATGAAAACAAGGGTGTTGTAGATGCCTCCGTTCCTGCGGATGGGCATCCCCATCGCGATGGCGGAATCATGTTCTCTGCAAAGGGATTGGAGTTCTTTCACGGCGTTTTCCAATACCGTTTCATCAGGGATCTCCGACCCGTATCCGGTGAGGAACATCTCCGGGAAGAGGAAGATGCCGCTTTCTGAAGAATCCATGATCTTCCGGATCTTCTGCAGATTCGCACCCGCATCATGCAGGGACTCCGCCTGGCACACCGTCACCTTTACCATGCGGGAAACAACCCGTTCCGGTTATTTGGATTTGTCCAGTTATGCTTAATTACTGCCCCGCAGATTAGCGGGATATGGAATTCAGGGGCCTTCACAGGATAACCCGCGCAGATGCCGATTCGTTGGAACTTTTCATTAAAAAAACAGCGGAACGCACCGGTGCCGCAGGCGCCGTGGTGGGTATCAGCGGAGGTATCGACTCCGCCGTCGTGGTGAAGCTGTGCGCGGATGCCCTGGGTCCCGAGAACGTTCAGGCGATCTTCATGCCCACGGACGTCACCCCTGAGGACGACTACCGTCAGACCCGTATGATGTGCGAGATGTGGAATGTCCATTACGAAGTGGTGAACATCCAGCCCGCTGTCGATGCGTTTTCCGCTATGATCCACCGGGAAGGGGATGATCCGCTGCAGATGGGCAATATGATGGCCCGCTGCAGGATGATAGTCTTGTACGACCGTGCAAGGAGATCAAAGTCTCTTGTATACGGCACCACCAACCGCAGCGAGTACCTGATGGGGTACATGACCAAGTTCGGGGACGGTGCCGAGGACGTCACGCCTATGTTCGATCTGTACAAGACCCAGGTGTGGCAGATCGCGGAGATCATCGGGGTCCCGCAGGAGATCATAGACAAGGTCCCCACCGCAGGTCTGTGGAAGGGACAGACAGATGAAGATGAAATGGGCGTGACCTATCGTTCGTTGGATCTGGCACTCAATGTTCTGGAGCAGGGCGGTGACGATCAGGCCATGGCGGATGCTGCGGATATCTCTGTTTCAAAAGCAAAGGAGATACGTTCGCAGGTGGCGCACATGGAACACAAACACGGCCCCTCCATCCTGCCTGATGTTCGTATCGGAAGGGACTGAACTCACTCAATTTCAGAGTCTGGGTCTTCTTCGGTATCTTCGGGTTCCGATTCGGGAAGGTCCTCTTCTTCCTCTTCCGTGTATCCCGCATCGGGAATGAAGATAGTGATGGTCGTACCCACTCCGGGAGTGCTCTTTACGGTAAGGGTTCCGTTGCACATTGTCTTCAGCCTCTCACGGGCGCTGGTTATTCCGATATGCGACCTGCCGTCGTTGGGGGCAGGACCGTTCGGATCGTAACCGACTCCGTTGTCGATGACCTTGATCATATGTCCGTCCTCCACCGCTTCGGAAACGACGATGACTCTTCCGCCGTTCTCACGCTTTGAGACTCCATGTCTCACCGCATTCTCGACCATCGTCTGGGCAGTAAGCGCAGGTATGACGAAACGTCTGTCGTTGATGTGCCAGACGACCTCAAGCTTGTCTTTGAAGCGGAGCTTTTCAAGACTCAGATATGTCTCGATATGATCCAGTTCCTTACTGAAAGGAATAGGGTGAGGGTTGTTGATCGTGTTCAGATTCGTCCTCAGGTAGGAGGCGAAATCAATGATCGCCTCCCTGGTCTCAGGCGGATTCCCTTTGATGTTGACAATTGCTGTCAGAGCATTGTACAGGAAGTGGGGCTGCATCTGGGTGACCATCGCATTGAACTTCAGATCGGACAGTTCGCTGTTCTTCCTTGCGATCACGACCTCTTTCTGGGACAGGACCTCGCTGCGGTAGATGTAATTGTTGGAGAATGAGATGATAAGGATAAGTGCCGGGATGAGGTAGACCGGCGAAAGGTCCATGAAAACTTCATCAATAAGGTACAGGGCCCAGGTGGCCGCCAATATGGTCGCGGCCACGATCTTTTCGCGGTGGTCGTCATCATATCTGAACACGGTCAGCAGGGCGATGCTGCCGATCCCATGAGCGCACAGGAGATACACTGCACGGAGCGGTCCGCGGACGACGCATCCTTCGCTGTCGATATCGAAAAGGATGTTGGATGGGAAATTTGCTGCCAACAGGAGCAGTGCGAAGAAGGTGATCGAGTTCGCCAGGGTGTAGAAGAATGCCGATTTCTCCTCCGAGAGGTGTATGTTCACGAACAGGTACCTCATGTACAGCAGGGAAATGAGGAGGAAAAGCAGATTCTTCGCTATATATGCGAGGTAATTCCATGTTGCTAAATCCGGGTTGCCTTCCATGAATCCGGTGAGGCAGTCGAACGCGAGGATAAGGGCGGCTATGCAGAACAGGAGGATCTGCAGATCGTTGTGCATCGTTTTGCGTTTGTCGAGCGCAATGGCAGATGCCACGATGAGGATGTTCAGCAGGGCGAGGAAATCCATCGTCAGACTCATCAGCATCAGATCGTTGTGGGTCACTGTGAGATTCTCGTAGACACAGTCCAGCGAGATTGCTATACATATGACTATGGTAAGCAACTCCAGCGGTCTGAGAGTATCTGAGTGGTCGTCCAGGAATTTCATCTGTAAACGTAGGTCCATCTGACTATGGGTATATAATGTAAGTTCCTAACGGATGTTGATTTTCACTCAAATTTTGATATCTGGCACATGGAATCTTCATTTTTCGGTATCAGAATTTTAACGGATATTGAATCCATCCGACCGCTGTATTGTATCGCTTAGGCCAGATGTGTGGCCAAAATCTATGCTGAGGAGAATCAACTTGGAATGGAACCGTGCAGTTCACATGGGCTGTGATCAAAAATCTCTATGTCCCAGCAGTTGATTTTCTGTTTGAATTTTCTGTCGGACAACGGGCCTCATTCGTCTTCTGAATTCACTTCTTCAGGAAGCGTTTTTGCGACCTGGGGGGGGGGGTCGGCCCTTTACCCTGCTCTTCCGGTTCAGGAATGAAAATAGTGACAGTGGTTCCGACTCCAGGCGTGCTCTTGACCGTGAGCGTTCCGTTGCACATCGTCTTCAGCCTCTCGCGTGCGCTGGTTATTCCGATATGCGACCTGCCGTCGTTGGGGGCAGGACCGTTCGGAT
>CAVGRR010000052.1:0-11525 GCA_963631655.1 Eggerthellaceae bacterium | reverse complement strand
GCCTTACTGATATAGAAATCGGAGAAAATTGTCTTTTTGATGACATGGATGTCATCATCATCCCTGAAGAAAATCCTGCATTTACTGTGGAAAATGGAATCGTATATAACAAGGATAAATCTGTTTTGCTTTACTTCCCGCGTAACATAACCACTGAGGATGGGACGTTTACCACATCCGCCAGTGTCGGAGCGTATGCATTCTATAACACAAAACTGTCCAAAATAACTTTGACGGACGGTGCAACATCAGTTGGCAATTATTCATTCAGCAAGAGTGCGGTTTTGAACGAGGTCGTTCTTCCGCAGTCTGTCAAGTCCTTAGGAGAAAGTGTGTTCAAGGATTCGGCATCGCTTTCTAAAGTGACTTTACCGGATACTTTAGACAGTCTTGGATCCGAATCATTTTCTGGAACAGCACTCACAGAAGTTACCGTCCCGTCCGGTATCACGTCTCTTGGAAAAGGAATGTTTTCTAACTGCAGCAGTCTGCAGTCGGTAACAATTCCTGCATCGGTCACCTCTTTAGGTGAAAACGCATTTATGAGGTGTTACACTCTTAAAACTGTAAATGTATCGGGGGACTTGACCGCTATCGGGGATTCTGCATTTAGCTATTGTTACGAATTATCAACATTTTCTCTTTCAGATAGCATTATTTCAATTGGTACAAGTGCCTTTGCGTATGATAGTAAGTTGATAATAACCAAACTTCCATCAAAACTTGAATCCGTAGGTAGCAATGCCTTTTGTAACTGTTCTGGGTTGAAAATATCTGAACTGCCTGACACATTAAGTAAGATCGGTTCGCGTTCATTTTATATGACAGGTATCGAATCGATTCGTGTCGGAGAAAAAACCTCGGTCGCATTCACTGTTGACAGCAGTCAACTGGAAGCAGGGAAATATTATGCATTCGGTGGGGACACACTTAAATCGATCTATCTGAACAATGTATCCGTTTCGAATGAGTTCTACTATGGTACATTGGTTGAGATTACAGATACACTCGAGAAATACGAACTCGGTCCTGATTTTAAACTCTGGAGCTGGACGAACGGCATCGGAATAAATGCAGAGAAGAAGACTGCATATCTTGTGGATGCCAAAGTTTCCAAATTCAGCATTCCCCTGACCGTTGAGAAACTTATCGGAACCGGATTCCAGGATTCGAACATTACTGAAATCATATATGAGGGCAGTTCCGACAGGATTATCACCATGGAAACCGGAATGCAAACTGAAGGTGTGGTCGAAAACGGGGACAGCGGAATGTTTTCAGGTTGCAGATCTCTTGTGAAAGTCACATTGCCTGCAATAATCTTGGTGAACAATGAGAGGAATACTTTTCTTGACTGCACTTCACTAAAAGATGTGGAAATCGGAAGTGTCGACACTCTGCCAAGTTCTTGGCCTAAAAATGCTGTTCTTGAAAAATTCATTCTTCATAGCTGCAAGACCATTGAGTCCTATCCCCTGGCATATTATATGGACCTGCCGAATAACCTTGCAGCCACTTGTAAATCCAATTATCTGGTCGATAGTAGTGGCAAAGCGCTTCTTTCATTTTCCGGAACGACATCAAGAGATACCAGTGTTATTGAGAAAATCGCTGGAAAGACCTTTGTGTGGAACGGTAAGCTCCTATCGAGCAAATACCCGTGTATCGTTCCAATAACCACTGATCAAGTCGTAGTGTGTCTTGATTATGGGGATTGTAAAGCGTATGCTGCTGTCAACAAGGGTGCTGCTCTTGATCTGAGCAGTTACGCACACCCCAATTATACAGTTTCCAAATGGTATACTGATTCTGAGAAGACGACCGAGTATTCCAATAATGTAATTACTGAAGCTACAACCTTGTATGCCGACGCCTCAATCAAAACATTTGCTGTTACTGTGAAAGTAACCGGTGGTAGCGCAGAGGATTACGAAGTTTATTCGGACGACAAGAAAATATCCAGCGGAGATAAGGTATCTGTCGGAAGCGTTATCAAAATCGTCGCAACCGTGAAAGAGGGTTACAAATTATCTGTCACTTCTAACCCTAGTATAACTAAGACTACAAGCGATGGGGAATTCAGGTTTACTGGAGGTATCGCGAAAGATACAACATTCACTGTCAAATACACTCAAAACAAGGTCACATTGAAATTTGATACTGACGGTGCGGACAACATCTCCAATATTAGCAATAAGCTTCCTGGGACCGATTATACAAAACCAGCCGATCCTGTGAAAACTGGATATAAGTTCGTAGGCTGGTCTCCTGCGTTGCCCGATAAGATACCGGCAAATCTATCCACCACAGGTAATGTGACCTATACCTACCTCGCCTTGTGGATGTCTGAGAAGGTCACAATCTCCTTCGATACAGTAGGCGGAGATCCGGTCGATCCTGTTACCAGGTCGTACAATACCACATACGGATCATTACCTGTGCCGGTCAGGGATGGATACACATTCGCTGGATGGTACACTGCTGCAGAGAGTGGTGAGAAAGTCAAGTCGACAGATGTCGCTACGTCTTTGGACGGCGTCAAATTCTATGCAACCTGGACCATTAATCAATACACTATTTCGTTCGATACTGACGGAGGTTCTCCTGCAGTATCTGAGATCAGACAGGATTATGGTACTAAGGTCTCGGCACCGACTGATACTGTTCTTAAGACGGGTTATACATTCCAATACTGGTCATTGGATGGAAAGGAATATGAATTTGCCACAATTCCCGCAGAGAACATTACTTTAAAGGCTCAGTGGAAGGCCAATCAGTACACGATCACCTTTGATACCGACGGAGGATCCAGTATTGCACCGATAACCCAGGATTACGGGACTGCCATCACCGTGCCTGCAACTACTCTGAACGGATATACTCTTGCGAAATGGGATCCTGCCGTGCCTGCAACAATGCCTGCGGAGAACATTTCTGTAAAGGCTGTGTGGATCATCAATGCGAAGTCGGATGAAACTGGTTCGGTATCCATCGATGTTGGTTCTGAAGGAGGAACGTTCTTTGTTCCGGCTTCAAGCACGAAGACAGTCAATATCAGTCTGGGGTCAAACACCTCTGTCAAAGTTGAATCTGCATCGGATCTTGCAGGCAAGACCGTTGTTACCGAAGTGAAGGTGACCTCCAACCCCACCCCCAATACTGTTGCAGGAAATGCCTATGAGTTTGTTCTTACCGCTGACGGTACGCAGTACAACGGAAAGATCCTTGTTACGCTACCATACACCTGGGAAAACGGAAAGCAGGCAGCGGTCTATTACTGGAACGGAACCGAGGCTGAAAAAGTGAATGTTGTCGGTTATGACTACGATTCGGTCACTTTCGAGACCTCTCATAACTCCACATACATTGTAGGTTCCGAGGACAAAGAGGATTCCGTGAACGGATTGCTCGTGCTCATCATTGTTGCGATAGTACTTGCGGTCATTGTTTTCGGATGCGCTTACTACAGTGAGGTAGTCAAGAAGAGGAATGCATAAACATTTTGAGGGATGGGCGGGGGGACCCGCCCTGACTCATGGAGGTTATGTCAATGAATGCGAATAGGAAGACCTATGCCATATTGGCTGTTTTTACGGTCATCTTTCTCCTAGCCCCTTCGGGATTAGCACAATCGTCTGATGCGGATCCATCTTTTATTTTGGAGGTTTATGCAGATCACGGCGCCGTCCTGGACACATCAACAGGAAATGCTTTCGTTTCCGGTGTTGTCACAGGTGCCGTCGAACTTGTTTTTGTTGCCAATTCAGGTCATGAGTTCGTAAAGTGGATTGTCGAAGGCAATTGCACCAAAGCTGAAAACGGATGCACTATAAGTATTTCCGAACTGAAAGAGAATGTCAAGGTGACCGCGGTCTCCAGAAATTATTCGACTTCTCAGGAACTTATCACGGTTGTAGATTCTTATGGAACTCCCGTTTCGGGAGATTCTCTGGTGAATTCCTGGGCGTTTGCAAGCACAGGACTTAATAGAGATAATGGGAAGATGATGTGGGACGGTATGCCCTGCACCCCATTAATCGTGAGTGATGCAGTATATGTCCGTGCAGATGGGATTCTTTACAAATTGGACATCAATACCGGATCTATACTCGCATATGTTCAATCAGCAGGTGAAGTGAGTTATTATCACTACATCAGCTACGGTAATGGGGTGATATTCGATACCGTCGGCAGTAAAGCTTACGATCTCGATCTGAAGTACCTATACGATATCCCATCCAATCTCAAATATGCTTCATATTACGACGGTTATTTTTACGGATGTCTCAAGGTGGACGACCAATGGTGGGGAACATATTCGATGTTCAAGACCTCCCCGGAAACGGATCGGGATTTGGACAACGGAACGAAGATCAATCTGTTCAAAGGTGCGGAAAAATTCACTGTATTTGCACAGTATGGCCAATTTTCGAATGTTATGTTCGAAAACGGTTATTTCTTCTTCCTGCAGGGCGATCAGAACACCGGATACGAAGGGTGGAGGGCACTGACCGCGGTCAATCTGGTGACCGAGGAGAGTGTCACTATCGAACTGACAGGATTCACAGGGATGCCTTGGGATGACGGATGGCTTTCCTATTACAATGGCTATTTCTATCTTACAGCATACACTGCAGGACTTTTCGGAGGCGTTATCGCAGGCCTGGAAGACAAACGTTCCTCTGTCATGTGGGTGAAATTCGACTTTGAGTCCGGAACCTTCGGAACCCCCGAGTATGAATTCATCAAGACCGCAGAAGGGAACACGTTCCGTGGTATCGCCTCCGGATTGGAGATCTATGATGGAAGAGGATACATCAATGTCCGGGCCTTAGGTTCAGATACCACCGGCGGTTCCGATGATGAAGGTACCTGTCTGATTTCCTTTGATATCGGTGATGGCGGGCGCCCCATACCCAGGGAAAAGGCATCAAGCCCTATGACTCACGGAGGCATAGTGGTGAATACAGCCTATGGGTCCGAAGGGAAGAGGTACATCTACCTTTTGCCGTATAATGCCGGAAATCAGGGGCTGTATATATACACTGATGAACTGATTAATGGAAAATGGACCTTGAGCAGCAGTCATGCTTTCTTGAGTTTTGACGGAAGTATGAATGAGTATTGTTCTCAGGCGGTCCGTATGGGTCCCTCAGGAGAGCTTGTGTTCTATTTGGATAGCGGATACATTCAGTGTTACAAGGCCGCTTCGCAGTATCAGATGACCGTCACTACCATAAACGACGGATTTGCAACAGTTCAAAAAGGGTACGGCAACAGCATCGATAGTGTTCTGAGTGAAATGTATCCGGGTTCTGTTCTCAAAGACGGGCAGTTGACAATCGGTTCCAAGACATATGATATCTATGGCCTGAACAGTGTCACCTGGAATTACACAAAACTCACCGATCCTGCGAACACGCCCAAGTATTCGGCAGTCACGACCATGGCGACGATAAGTGCCCAATACAACTGCTATGCATTGGTGGAAACAGGCGTGGAGGCCCATTTCTCATCCAAAGGCGAAACCGGGTGGTATTATATCGGTAATGAAGGGGTTGAAAAATGCAATCTCCGCGATAGGAACGATATCGTCGGGCTGTCCGGGTATTCGCTGATCTATTCGGAAACGAAACCGGATTTCGACATCTCCTTTACCAAACCATATCAGACTGTCGCTCGGGGAGATACCATCGAATTGAAGCTTCCTGACAAGTTTGACAATTCTTATTCCGTCAGTGACAGCACCATTATAGAAGTCGTTCAGAAGGATAACTCTCTGTTTATTAAAGGGCTGAAAGAGGATACTGCCGTTCTGACCATCGTGTCGGGCGGACAATATATAGTAACCGTGGACGTCACCCCTATGGTTTATATCGATGGTGACGGAAACACTGTCACGGAGTCGGAGACCTCAAAGACCTCCGCGGACGGAATCCGTACAGACAGTACGGTCAAGACCGTATTGAAAAAGGATGGCAGTACCTCGGATATTGAAACAAAGGTTTACAGTTCCGACGGAAATCTGCAATATACGGAGACAATCAAGAAGATTCTGAAGAATGATGCTGTCAGCGAATATTATCCAGATAAGCTCGGTAAAACCGAATCGACAGAGACTGTACGCAATGATGCTTCCGGTGCAGAGATCGCTCACACAGTATACGGGAAGGAGGTCATTGTTCAGGGCAACTCCGATGCCACTTCCACCACATATACAATCGATTGGGTTCAGGATCTCGTGAAGGGAACCGTGGTTGTAACGGAAACCGAGGCGGTCACCGCATTCGATTACAGCTTTACGAAAACCACGATATCTGAATCCGAAGGGGATACAGATCTCTCGATCAAAAATGTGGAGCAGTCCGCAGTGAGTACCGATGGAAAGATATATGCGTCGCCCAAAGACGGGACCATTACGGTGATAATCGGTGATTCGGGATCCTTAGGGTATTCGAGTCTGTCCAAAATGCTCTCTGGATTCGGTGATGGAACATACAGCGTGACCGCAGAGGGAACAGTGACAAGTTCCGTGTTCGATGACGTGGCCGACCTGAACACCGGTATGGTGCTCGGGGATGGAAACGGATCCTCTGTGATTTTGGATTCTGCTGCGATGACCAACCTTAAAGGTAAGGGGGACACGGTATTTTCCGTTACATCCGCTTCGAATCTTACTGAGAAGCAGAAGAGCGTTGTAGGGGATGCGAAGGTCCTGGATATCACCCTTAGCTGTGGCGGTTCTGCACAGAGCGAAACCGGAAAGATTACCATCACAGCTGTCTGTGACATAGATCTGCAGGATGGTAAAGAACTGAAGGTCTGGCACATTGACGATTTTGGGAAAAAGACCCTTGTCGGAAATGCATCGTATGCTGACGGAAAGGTCACATTCGAGACAGATCATCTCTCTCTGTATGCGATTGGATACGAATCCGAGACTGTTTCTTCCGATGAGAACAATATGATATCTATAGTGATCGGCGCTGTTGTGGTGCTGGCACTTCTGGGTGTTGCGTTATTCCTGAAGAAGAGAAAAGCCTAAGGTCGAGACAAAACCGCGGGAGGGTCGCTGTGTTTCAGCGACTCTCCCGAAACAGTAAAAGTGAGCCCCGCCGAAGCGGGGAAATGATTTCAATCCTGCCTGGTGGAGTTCTGGCGCTGAACCTGTGCGATGAACTCTTTGAGCGGAAGGGTTCCGAGGTCTCCCTTGTCCCTGCTCCTGACAGCGACGATGGTCCCGTCCTCTGCTTCCTTCTCACCGATGACGAGCATGTACGGGACCCTCTGAAGCTGTGCCTCACGGATCTTGTATCCGATCTTCTCGTCGCGTGCATCGTTCTCCACACGGATACCTGCGGCCATCATCTCCTCGACGATCTTCGCCGCGTATTCCCTGCTCTTCTCGGAAACAGACAGCACTTTGACCTGAACCGGTGCGAGCCATACGGGGAACTTGCCTGCGTAGTGCTCGATGAGGATTCCCATGAACCTCTCCACGGATCCGAAGACCACACGGTGGATGATGATGGGGTTGTGCCTCTGGCCGTCGCTTCCCACATACTCGAGGCCGAACCTCTGGGGCAGCTGGAAGTCGAGCTGGATGGTTCCGCACTGCCAGGTCCTTCCGATGGAGTCCTCGAGGTGGAAGTCGAGCTTGGGTCCGTAGAATGCACCGTCACCCTCGTTGATGATGTAGGGGATGTTCATCGATTCGATGGCGTTCCTGAGTCCGGAGGTGGCGTTCTCCCAGTCCTCGTCGGATCCCATGGAGTCCTTGGGCCTGGTGGAGAGTTCGACGTGATACTTGAATCCGAACTGTTTGTACACCTTGTCGATGATCTTCACGATGGAGGAGATCTCGTCCTTGATCTGGTCGGGGGTCACGTAGATGTGCGAGTCGTCCTGAGTGAAACAGCGGACCCTGAAGAGACCGTGAAGGGTTCCGGACCTCTCGTGACGGTAGACGACACCGAACTCGGCGAGCCTGAGGGGCATATCCCTGTAGGAACGGGACTCGCTGTTGTAGACGATGGTGCTTCCGGGGCAGTTCATGGGTTTGATGGCGTACACCTGGTCGTCGATCATGGTGGTGTACATGTTGTCCTTGTAGTGCTCCCAGTGGCCGGAGGTCTCCCAGAGGTGCCTGTTGAGGATCTGGGGGGTCGAGATCTCCTTGTAACCGGCGGGAACGTGGATCTCCCTCCAGTAGCTCATGAGAGTGTTCTTGAGGACCATTCCGTTGGGGAGGAAGAAGGGGAATCCGGGTCCCTCGTCGGAGAACATGAAGATACCGAGTTCGCGGCCGATCTTCCTGTGGTCTCTCTTTTTGGCCTCCTCGAGCATGTTGAGGTATTTCTCGAGGTCTTCCTTGTTCTCGAAGGCGGTTCCGTAGATTCTGGTGAGCATCTTGTTGTGCTCGTCGCCGCGCCAGTAGGCTCCGGCGATGGAGGTGAGCTTGAACGCCTTGCACTGTTTGGTGTAAAGGACGTGGGGTCCGGCGCAGAGGTCGGTGAATTCGCCCTGTTTGTAGAAGGAGATGCTTGCATCCTCGGGGAGGTCCTCGATGAGCTGGACCTTGTAGTCCTCGTTCCTCTCCTTCATGAATTTGATGGCTTCGTCGCGGGGGAGGGTGAAGGTTTCGAGTTTGAGGTTCTCTTTGACGATCTTCTTCATCTCGGCCTCGATCTTGGCGAGGTCCTCCTCGGTGAATCCGCCTTCGCGGTCCATATCGTAGTAAAATCCTTCTGCGATGGCGGGTCCGATGGCCAGTTTGGTCTCGGGATAGAGCCTTTTCACGGCCTGGGCGAGGACGTGGGCTGTCGTGTGCCTCAGTACCGAGAGACCGTCTTCCAAATCCTGTACAGTGCCGTCGTTAAGTAATGCTTTCATGTGGGTACTTCCCTTTCCGCCCATACAACAGGCGGTGGTGAAATGCGGGATGGGTACCGCCCTATTATACATTACGCGACTAAGTGGGTCTGAACGCCTGGGAAAGTTTGCTGTTGGGGCAGACTTCAGAGGGCTGGAAATGTTCGGAATCTGCTGTTTTCAGCAGTATCATTTTTCGCCTAAATGACATGAAATTTTACAGGTTATCGGAAAAACGGATACAAACAAGGCACTTTTTTGCTTTTCACGACATGAAATTTTGCAAGTTAGCGCAAATTGCGAAAAGAGATTCCGAGGCGGTTTCGAAGATGTCGATTCACACTTTCCAATTCACGATCTCTTCCAATCCGACGAGCGTCACACCTGATCCCTGTGCCTCTTCTTTCAGGTCTTCTCCGAATCCCGATATTGAGAACAGGATGTACCTTTTGGGGAGGTCAGTTCCGATGAAACTGCAGCTGTTCTTGAGTCTTTTCAAGGTCTCAGAATGTATTTTTCCGGTTCTGAACTTGCATTCTCCAAGGAGTGCGGCCGGGTTTCCGTCGATCAGGATCTTCGAGGCGACATCGATCTCACGAGTGGTCTTTTCATCATCGAGCCCCCACCATTTCCCCGCCTCGACGCATTTGAAATTATCAATGACGAATCTTCTGCACAGGTCCTCGAAACGACCTCCGAGGAAGGTGCTTATCTTCTCCGACAGGACATCGTAGATGTCAGACGGATCCTTCAATGCAAAGCCCCTCGCCTCCCTGACGATGACCTGGCAGAACGCCACCATAGGGTCCAGGACCCGGTAGATCGGATGCTTCGGGGACCCGAACATGGGGTGTATTGTCTCGATGATGCCGACCCTCAGCAGTTCGTCAAGACATCTGGAACATGTGGATTTCTGGATCTTCGTCCTTTCGACGATGGTCTTCAGCGATGTGATCCCGTCGGATATGGCGTTGACAATGCCCATATATCTTCCAAGCGGTACGAATTTGCTTCCGATGAGGGATTCGGCCTCATCCTTCATGTCCGCGTTATCGGAAAGGAAATGCTTCTCGATGTAACCCCGGTAGGTGTCCGTTGCGGAATCCAGATGGAACTGCGGTATGCCCCCGACGGTCAGATACAGTTTCACGATATCGTGGTCGGACATCCCGGGATGGAATCTCATGCAAACGGCGAGCGGGAGTTCGCCCACCTTCAGTTCATGGGTGAATCTTCCGTAGAGCGGCCTGCTGTAGTCCGTGGTCTCCTGGTCCATCATCCTTATCGAGGATCCGCACACGACGAGCATGGAGTCGGTCTCGCGTTTCATCGAATCCACGAAGTGCTGGAGAGCAGAGGCAACCTGTTCTCCGGATGCGACCAGATAAGGTAATTCGTCGATGACGACGAGGGTGCGTTCCTTTCTGCAGAGATCCAGCAGTCCGTTCAGGGCATCGGACAGGAAAGGGGGATCGGTCCTGTCCCCTCCGTCGAGCCCGTTCATCGCCGTGATGATGATATGGATGTTGTCGGAGACGGAGCCTATAATCGACCCGATGTATACCGACCTTCTGCCTTCGGCGAATTTCTTGAGCAGTTCAGATTTGCCGATCCTGCGTCTCCCGACGACCTTGCAGGTGCGGGGGGCGGCCCCGTTCCATATCGATTCAAGGAATGCGAGTTCCGATTCCCTGCCTATGAACTGCTCCATACAGTGAGAACTTCATTGGTCTATTTAAAGCGTATCATTTGTTCCAAATTTTGGAACAAAAATATTTTAGACCAAATTTTGGAACAAAATTTTGAGATCAGTCTTCATCATCGTTTTCGGGATCGTCGGATGGGGTTTCGAGGATCTGAAACGATATGCAGAATCTGCATCCGCAGTCGCATTCATAGATCACAACATCTTCGGGCTCCACCTTGAAGGTGGTCTTCAGATAGATGTCTGTGGATTTGCAGATGGGGCAGGCGTCGACGGTGTAGCACATACGGGAACCATCGTCTTCGAATCTTTAAGACCGATCATGTTCCTGTAAGAGAGTCGGGATGCCCTTTTGAAAAGGATATATCCTGTGAGACAATACCGTAAGTATGGACCAGGAAGAGCACTACGCCAGAATCGTAGATAACGCCATCCGTTCTGTGGAACTCGAGGGTTTTTCCCCTAGCGAGGAAGATAGACGTCTGGCCTACCTGTGTGTCACAGGTCAGATGACTTTTGAAGAAGCTCTTGAAATCATTCTGAAGAGATGAGCGGAAATTACTTTACTTCAGAGGATTCCTACTATTGCTATCCTGGCACATGTGTTCTGAAGAATAAGCTTGGAATACGGGATCACGAGGTTTTGGTTGAGAAGGAAGGGGCCATTACTTCTGTCAAAGCTGCTATGATAGAGGCCAATCCGCTGGTTGGTTCTTTTGATTCCAATCACCTATGTGCCATTCATAAGGAATTGTTTTGTGATGTTTACGATTGGGCCGGACAGTTTAGGGTAGTTGATATTGCAATCGGAATTCCGTTCTGTCATCATGAATATATCCGGGAGAATTTAGACCGTCTCTTTATGCAACTGCATAGCGAAGGTAATCTTCGTTCTATCAATAATCCAGATGAATTGGCCTCCAGATTAGCTTATTATTGGGGTGAATTG
>CAVGRR010000051.1:0-11527 GCA_963631655.1 Eggerthellaceae bacterium | reverse complement strand
GCAAGAAAACGGACAGAAATCCGGCTTAACGCCGATGATCGTTAGAAAATCGGGCCGAAAATGCGCTCAGCCCGATGTAGTGCTGAACTTGCGTTCAACGTAGGTTAAGCCTTCGATCCTTTTGGCCAGCATACAAATTTACCCTCAATTCGAGGGTTCAAAAATTACCACAGAAGAAGGATTTCGGCCCAAAAGCAGTTCTCTCAGACCGATCTCTTTGATCCCGTCCCGATCCACATTCAGTGACGGTCTCATTGTCACGATGTACTTCGGATATCCGTCCTTGATCATTTTCAGCGGACGGACCTCACGTTCCTCTGTCTTCTGATCTTCCAATGAATCACAGACCTGAAGGTACAGTTTCGTTTTACTGTTCACTGCGACAAAATCGATTTCTGTACTTCCGCAGACTCCTACGAACACTTTGAATCCTCTGCGTCTGAGCTCCAGGTACACGGTGTTCTCTATCAGATGTCCGATGTCTGCATCTCTTCTGCCGAGTTCGGCCGTACGCAATCCCAGATCGGAAAGATAGAACTTGTCGTTGACCGAAAGTTCCTCTTTTGCTTTGATGTTGTACCTTTTGGCCCTGTAAAACGCAAGCGATTCTTCCAGATAGTTCAGATAATTGTCTACCGTTTCGAAATTGATCTTTATACCGTTGCTGGTGAAGTAATCTCTGATCTTTTTCACTGACACTAAGCTTCCGATGTTTCTTATCAGGAAATTTGAGAGCCTTCCGAGCATCTGCGTATTACGCATCTTGTTTCTTTCGGCAACATCTTTGATGATCACAGTTTGATAAATGTCCTCCAGTACGGACAGTTCTGCATCAGGAGCATGTCTGAGCATCGCTGCCAAGGGAAATCCTCCGTACAGCATATACTCGTCAAGGGCTCCCTCAGAATCCGGTTCTTCTGTGAATTCCAGGAATTCCCTGTATGAGAAAGGAAACATTTCGATAGAGACCACACGTCCGGAAAGAAGTGTCGTGAGTTTAGACGAGAACATGACCGAATTCGAGCCTGTGACATAGATATCACAGTCAGTGTTCTCAAAGATCGTCAGAACGGTCTTGTCCCAGGAGTCAAGCATCTGTACTTCGTCAAGAAGCAGATAGACCTTTCCTGTTTTGTCACCGATCTTTGAATTGAGTTCTGCGGAGCTCATTCCAGAATACGGATAATGTGTGAAATTGATTAGCAGGATGTTTTCTTTGCTGATCCCGGAAGCAATGAGGTGGTCCCGATAAAGTCTGAGCAGAGTGGATTTTCCGCAGCGTCTGATCCCTACGATAGCTTTGATCACAGGTGCATCTCTGAGTTCCACTAAGCGGTTCAGATAGTCTGTTCTGGGGATCAGATTGTTTTTCATCTTATAACGTAATTAATTGAATATATATGTAGATTATTACGTTATAACGTAACTTTTTGCATACATCTATGTTCCATAGGAACACTGCCGATCCATGTTTCGGTCAAATAACGTGAACATCACAGTGACAGTTTCTGTGGATCTTCTGCATCATATCTATATTCATTCAGCGATACAGCCCTATGGTAGGGCCCAGGACTCCGAAGAAACAGTATTATCTCGATTTTATCCTCCGTGCACGCGGTTTTGAAACTGATTTTCATCTGACTGGGAATGAACCGGAGCAAGTTACCGATCTTGCGGCCGCGTTCAATGCAGATAAATTCCGTGCACTTTATGACCTCTCATTCAAAGACCCAGAAGACTGGTATTCCCCATCTTTGAGATATCTTGTCCGCGTGGGATCGGAGTTCATACGCAATCTCTCGAGAGCAGAGGATCTGGAGGAGAAACGCAGTTCAGTCCAGCTTCCGGAGTGCAGCACCGATGCGATCGCATCCTCCGTTCCGTTCATCAGCGGTTCGGAATACGTCACACCTAAATGGGTGGCTGCGCTGTGGGCCCGTCTCCTCGACGTCTTCCGTTCGGACATCTCCAAGTATGAAGGAAAGGTGGAGATATACTTCAGCGAACGCAATGATGGCATACGCACCCCCGGACGTATATTCTTCCATCTGGTGGAGAATCGCAATTCCGATCAGTATCCGTTCGCATTCATGGCGACCTACACTCCCGAGAACGAAAAAGGAAACAAACATCTCCCTCTCCGCTGCGCGCTCGAAGAATACAGGGATGATGAACGCAAAATGCTCCAACTTCTGTCGAATCTTTCCTCGGCTGCAGATAAGAGTCCGTTTATCTCGAAATTCATCGAGTCTGGGGAATTGTTCCATCCGCTCTGGTTCACTTCAGGAGAAGCCTTTCAGTTTCTGAAGGAGATTGAGATCTACGAGAGCTGCGGTATCCTGTGCAGGATACCTAACTGGTGGAGACGCCGCGGTACTACTGACGCATATATGCACATCGATGGTTCTTCGATGATGGGTGCCGACAGTATTCTTTCCTGCAGGCCATCGCTGTATGTCGACGGCGAACTGTTGACCGAAGAAGAGGTCAGATATCTGCTGTCCCAGACAGAAGGACTTGCCATGCTCAAGGGCAGATGGGTCGAGGTGGATCATGCAAAACTGAAGCACCTTCTTTCCAAGATGGAAGGGATGTCGGAGATGTGCGAGAACGGGGTGGGGATCCTTGATGCACTTCGGATGACCGTCGGGCTTGACAGCAAGGAGGATGCCGTCCGTGTCGCCAATACAGATTGGGTCGCGGCCTTTACCAAAGCATTCGCGGGTGAAGGTACGAAAGGATTCGCCGTACCGAAGACGTTCAAAGGAAAACTGCGTAATTATCAGGAAATCGGTGCTGGATGGCTCGCATATATGCGCTCCATCGGATTCGGCTGTTGTCTTGCCGATGATATGGGTCTCGGTAAGACAGTTCAGGTTCTGGCATTCTTGGAGAGCAGGCGCAGCACGGATCGTCGCAATCTGCTTGTGGTGCCCGCATCTCTGCTCGGTAACTGGGAGAAGGAGGCTTCGAAATTCACTCCAAAATTGAGGTGCGGTATCGTCCGCGGAGGCAAAGACGTTCCCGGAGACGAGGACCTTACTGTCACCACTTATGGGACACTTTTGCGCAACAAGCAGCTGTCCGAGATCGAATGGGATAATGTCTTCCTCGATGAAGCGCAGGCCATCAAGAACAGTACGAGCAAACAGTCCCAGATGGTACGTTCTTTGAAAACGAAAGGACGTTTTGCCCTGACCGGAACACCTGTAGAGAACAATCTTTCCGACCTGTGGTCGTTGTTCGATTTCATCGTTCCCGGACTTCTCGGAGACAAACACGAATTCGATTCATTCTCCCGCAGCCTCACTTCGGGAGATACGGGGTATGCGCGTCTTCGCACGATGATCTCTCCGTTCATGCTCCGCCGCCTTAAGACTGACAAGAGTATCGCCGGAGATCTTCCGAGCAAGATGGAGATAGACGAATATGTGGACCTTTCCAAGAAACAGACCGTTTTGTACACCAAGCTTCTTGAGGACATGAAGGACACTCTGATGAATGCACCTCCTCAGGGACGTATGGGTCTGGTTCTGGTGATGCTTCAGAAATTCAAACAGATCTGCAACCATCCCGACCAGTATCTCGGAACAGGGGATTACCCGGAGACGGACAGCGGAAAGTTCCAGATGCTCAGACAGCTGTGTGAGACCATTCTCGAAAAGCGTGAAAAGGTCCTTGTGTTCACACAATATCGGGAGATGACCGAGCCCCTGTGTAAATTCCTGACCGAAGTGTTCGGACGTGAAGGACTGGTGTTCCACGGCGGAATCACCCCTAAAGAAAGGACCAAGATCGTTGAAAAATTCAATTCTGAGGATGTTTATGTTCCGTTCATGGTGATCTCACTCAAGGCGGGAGGTGTGGGACTGAACCTCACCTCTGCGAATCATGTAATCCATTTCGACAGGTGGTGGAACCCTGCAGTCGAGAACCAGGCCACCGACAGGGCATACCGTATCGGTCAGAAGAAGAACGTCATCGTCCACAAGTTCATCTGCAGAGGAACATTGGAAGAGAAGATCGATGCTCTTATCAACAGCAAAAAGGAACTGGCACAGAACGTGGTCAGCGAAGGAGAACACTGGATCTCCGACATGGACAATGCCGAGCTCATGGAACTGTTCAAACTGGAGGTGTGAACATGCCTGTCAAAGAATTGCACCCTGTTATAATCCACGACCGTAAACTGGCCGTCAACTGGTGGGGAAAATCCTGGAATGCCAATCTGGAGAGTTATGCTGATTTCAGCAACCGTATCGCCCGCGGAAGAAGTTACGTCCGTGACGGTGCAGTTGTGGACCTGAACATCTGCAAAGGGAACGTGACCGCTTCGGTGAGGGGTTCTCGGCCCCGTCCGTACAAGGTGTCGGTGGACATCAAGCCTCTCAGCGAATCCCGTAAAAAAGATATTCTGGCACAGTGCGGTGGAAGGATCGAGAACCTGGAGAAACTGATGTCCGGAGAAATCCCCGAAGATATAGGGAATATATTCACTTCACGGGAGGGACTGTTCCCTTCGCCCGACGAGATCTATTTCAAGTGTTCCTGCCCGGATTATGCATATATGTGCAAACATGTCGCCGCGGTGCTTTACGGCATAGGCAGTAGGTTCGACGTCGATCCTCTGCTGTTTTTCGAATTGCGTGACTTCGATGTGTCCTCGTTGATCAAGCGTTCGGTGGAGGAGAAACTGAACAGTATGCTTAAGAACGCCGACGTCAAAACGTCACGTATCATCGACGATAAAGAACTAGGAGATCTTTTTGGAGTGCTTTGATATCAATATCCGGTGGAAAGGGAGAACATCTTTCCTCCGTTGGCATCGTATTCCTTCCAGATTCTGTATCTCTCGTCGAATGATCTGCGGATATCTATTGCGGTTTTACGCGCATTGCTGTATCCGCTGAAGATCTGTTCGAAAGTTTCCATGATCGACAGTGCCTCCAGATTATTGTTTCTGAGTTTTATGCACAATATCTCTTCTGCCACATTAAGGGCAACCTCTTCTTTTCCGCAGTCGAAAAGGACTTCTGCCAGAAGCAGAGCATCCTCCGCTTCGGTCTCTTCGAAATCAATGCGTCTGAACACATCCTCGGCCACAAGGTCTTGCAGTCCGTTTCTTGCAAAGAACACAAGTCCCTGTACGGACGGATTGCAGCTGTCGTATGCGGACCTGATCAATTCCTGAATATCAGTATCTGGGTGGGTGTCTTTGACGTCAATAAGCCTCTTTCCGTTCGGTTCTTGCAGGAAACTTCTGATGAAAAGATCGTGAGTGTCCGGAAGACCGAGGTCTCTGGTGAGCAATGCCGCTTCTCTGATATGGCGTTCGAAATCAGGTACCTCCATTAGGTACTGTGCCGTGCGTCTTGCGAGATCAGTATGACTACGGCGGGCTTCACGCTCGATCACATTGTTTAGCTCGTAGAATGAAAGTCCGTCGGCGAGTATTGATGCAAGTTCCTCCTTGTCTTCGATATGGTTCAGAAGTGCGTCGGCGATACCTAGCTGTTCAGTACTCGGAAATACGGATTCAGAAAGGTCGATAAATGCTGAGATAAGTGCAGGTTGTGGAACATGGTCAAGGAATGGTATGATCCAGGAACTCGATATGCTTGATTTTCTGCACACTATTAAAGAAAGCCCTCCTGGAGATACATTTTCGAGGATAGGCCCTATTATGTTGTCATAAGAAAGGATGATATCGGCGATATAGGATGCATCATATTTGCTGCAGGTCAAACAGGATCTGACCGCTGTATCAATTGTTTCAAGAAGAATATCAGAACTCAGGCCCGACTGGCACAGACTATTCATGAAATCCGAAATGAAATTTTCACAGACCTCTACATTATCCTCGCCTGTGCGCGGTTCGGTCTCAAGTCCCAGCTCAAATTCAGGTATTGCAGATATATCTTCCGGAATGTTGCGTGCTGCGCGAAGAATATTCAGCCTGTCATCTCCGAACAGCTCTCTTTCCTTGATAAGGCAGGCTAATGCGCCTGTATCGCAACAATTGCCGTTCTCGCCCATCACCGCTTTGACTCCAGTCGGGGATCTCCAGACAAGATAACGTCTCTTGGTTCCGCGTACCTCCACATCATAGAATACCACCTCTTCACTGTGTTCTTTTAACGGGCCGATGACAGTGGCTTTTGCCAAGTTTCTCTCGAAGTTACTGAGAGTGTTCTCGGTGATGCCGAACGGGAGCTGGAACTGCATGCAGGCACATTGTGTCGACCACATATAAGAATAAGTGCAAATCTGCATTTGCTGAGTAATTTGTTCCCGGAGTGTTGTCGTTCAGGGTGAACCCTTGATTTTTATTAAAAATTCAGGTAGTTTGTTCTGGAAATTATGTTTTGACATTTTCAGTGGATTAATGATCAAACGATACCGTCTACCAATCTTAATATATCCACTATTTCCATCCCTGTCTCGATATAATGGCGGCATTCCTCGGGAGAAAAAAAGAGCTGAAGAAGATCGATGAGGTCCTTTCTTCGGGAAAACCCTGTTTCATCGTTGCTGAACCCCGCATCGGAGCCACCGCTCTGGCGAAGAGGTTCTGCGAGAACGTCAGGACAGTTTACATCTCTTTTGAGGACTGTACCCCTGTCAAAGCTGCGGATGCGGTCCGTTCCGCGGTCTCCAACTTTATAGGCAGGCCTTTTGATGATGAACGCACTGTCCCCGAACTCCTCAATGTCATCATCGCACATTCCAATGAGCGTGGCCCCATTGTGGTCTTCGACAGTGTTCAGTACGCTCCCAAAGAGATCTGTGAGGCCATCATCAGATTCATTTCCGAGAATCCGCGTACCATCCTGATTGGAAACTGCGATCCCGACGACTTCGGCATCCCGTTCCATGACCAGATCCACCTAGGTCCGTTGAATATCACCGAATATGCACAGTTCCACTCCAAAATGACCCCTGTCGATAAATTGAAGACATATCTGGTGGCAGGGGATGTACCGCTGTACCATCAGCTTCTGAACAAGAATGATTTCATATCTTCCGTCGAAAGGGTATTCCTGGGTGTATATCCTAAGCTCGCCGCGGAATGCGAGATCCTTCTGAGAAGGAGTTCCGTCCCGTATCCTGCGTGCTGTGCGATCCTGTACGACATTGCCAATTTCACCGGTCGCCCCATCGATGTGGCGAACATCGAAGGCATTTCGAGACAGCTTTGTGATATCTATCTGAAGAAACTGGTCAGCGAGGGATTCATCGTTCAGATGACCCCGATGGGCAACTCCCCCATGAAACCCGCATACATTCTGAGGTCGCCTGTTCTTGCGTTCTACTTCCTGGTAATCCACAGGAATCCGAAGGTGGAGTTCAATGACAAACCGACCTATGCCGACATCGCTCATCATGTGGACATGTTCCTCGAGCTGAGGTTCAGGGACCTCTGCAGCGAATACATCCGCACCCATTTCGACTGCACCTGCATCGGAAGGTGGTGGGAGAAGGAGGAGGACACTCAGAAGACCACTCTGGTGGCGACCGTCGTTATCGACGGCGATGAGCGCACTCTGGTAGCAGACTGCAAATTCAGGGAAGGAAAGATCGACCAGGGTGCTTTGAAAGCATTGCAGGCGAGGTCCGAACTGATCCGCGATGTTCCGAAGAAGGTTCTGATAATGTTCTCCATGTCCGGGTTCGAGGACAAGCTTGTCAAAAAATCGAAGACGGATTCTGTTATCCTGGTCGGACCTACGGAACTGCTCACGTGGTTCAGCGGTCAGTGATCTCCTCGATCCGTTCCTCGAAGTCGAGATAGACATCTTTGAGCTTCTCTCTCATCTCGTCCGTGGTGTCCCAGAATCCTCTGTCCTCGGCCTCCTGAAGACGTGCGAGCATGGCCATCATAGCGTAGGGATTCTCATCCTTGATCCATTCTCTTGTCTCATCATCGAGGACGAACCTTTCCGCCAGGTCGTCGTACATCCAGTTCTCCACGATGTCTGATGTGGCGGACCAGCCCATGGTGAAGTCGAAGAGTTTCGAGATCTCCTTCGCACCGGCGAATCCGTGCTTCTTCAGCCCTTCCAGCCATTTAGGGTTGTTGATCTTGCTGCGGAAGATGAACCTGCATTCCTCCGCGTCGGTCCTGAGTTTCAGGTTCGCGGTGTCAGAGGAATCCCCCATGTATGTCGTCGGCCTCTGGCCGCTCAGTGAGGTCACTGCGGCGGTGAATCCTCCGAGACTGTCGAAATCATCATCCATATCGAGCATGTCGACCGCCCGGGTGTTGTGGTTCTTCACGGTAACATCCATACTAGACAGCCTGCGGCGGAACAGGTCCTGTTTGGCCTCTCCGGACAGTCCTTTTCCGTACACGTAGCATCCATGGTTCACGAAGATCCCGGCGAGGTCATCGATGGTCTTCCATTCTCCTGTGAAAACGGCATCGGACACTCCGTTTCCGTACTGTCCCGGGGCATCGCCGAAGATGCGGATGCTCGCCTCCCTTCTCGCCTCATCCACTGGAAGTCCGTTCGCCAATGCCTCCACGGTCTCCCTGCGGACATTGGCCGCGAGATAGTTGCTGTCGTCATCCTCGTCAAGTTCGGAGATGATCCTCACTCCGTCGTCGAGCATGTTCGAGATGTTCGGGAAAGTGTCCCTGAACAATCCGCTGATGCGCATGGTGACGTCTATTCTGGGTCTTTTCAATTCGGACAGCGGGATGACCTCGAGTTCCTTCACCCTGTCATCCAAGGACGACCACACAGGTCTCAGCCCCATGAGTCTGAGGATGTAGGCGACGTCGTCCCCGCCGGTCTTCATGGTGTCCGTGGCCCAAAGGACCACACCCACCGATTTCGGATACACCCCGTTGTCTTCGACGTAACGGCTGACCATCATCTCGGCCATTTCCGATCCGATGTCCCAGCTCGAACGCCACGGTACTCCGTCCGGGTCTATGGAATAGAAGTTCCTGCCGGTGGGGAGGATCTGTGCCCTTCCGCGACCGGGACAGCCTGACGGGCCCGGTTCGATATAACAGCCGTTCAGTGCGGAAATAATACCGCCGATCTCATCGGGCATTCTTTTCACTGCATTTATGAGAAATCCACACATGAAATCCAATGTCTGGGTCATATCGTTTCCCGCTTTCGGGAATCTCTTCCGTGCCTCTTTTTTCACTTTTTCGGGATCGAAATCGTGATCGGCCGCATATTCGATCAATTTGAATGTGCCAGCATCTATGATCTCGATGAGTTCGCCGTTGAGTCTTCCGTCGGATTGGGTGCCCGAAGGGGACCTCAGAAGTTCATTGAGGTCCAGATCCATCACACGTGCGACCGATTCCCTCAGCGAAGGGACATCTCCGTTCGGATATCTCACCAGAGAGTAGATCATTTCGATCAATCTCTCTCCTTCGGGGACCTCTCCGAGGATGTGAAGGCCGTCTTTGATCATCGCATCTTTGATGTCGAGAAGGTAGTCATACAGTTGGTCCACCTTGTCTTTCATCTCTTCGGTGCTGCAGTCATCCGAAAGACCCAGATCGGATAAGATGTCGATTTTCTTACTGGCTTCGAGTATCTCTTCAAGCTCGAAATCAAGTTTCGCATCGCTGTTCGAATCCTTTGTGCGGAGGTATCTCTGAACAAGATTGACCAGGGAATCGATGTCCTCATAACCTCCCACGCGTCCCATCGCAGGGATCATGTGAGTGGTGGTGATGGCGTATTGCCGCCTTTTGGACTGCATCCCTTCACCAGGATTGTCTATGATGTATGGATTTATGTTAGGCAATTTGCCTAGGATCAGGTCCGGGAAACAGTCCCCTGATAGGGCCACACTTTTGCCGGGGAGCCATTCCAAGGTGCCGTGGGTTCCCACATGGATGACCGCATCGGCGCCCCATACCTCCTTCAGCCACCTGTAGAATCCGAGGTACTGATGGGGCGGTGCAAGCCACGGATCGTGATAAGACCCAGGTCCCGCTTTTCCGCGGTCCGGCTGGAATCCGATGAAGATGTTTCCGTTCATGATCCCGGGGATGAGCTGACCGTCACCGAGCATGTGGATGTCTCCCGGCGGTTCGCCCCAGCCTTCGACAAGATCGGAACGGACCTTTCCGGGCAGGTCCGCGAACCATTCCAGATACTGTCTCTTTGATACAGTTCCGACGGACATCTTCTTCATCTGGGACTCTGAGATCCAGTTGTCGTCGTTGGTCACGCCTTCGAGTAGACGGTCCGTCAGTTCCTTTCCGTCGGCAGGCAGCCAATCCAAGGTGTAGCCTTCATCTTTGAGGCGGTGAAGAAGTTCGGACACGCTCTGCGGAGTGTCCAATCCGTATCCTCCGCCGGCGAGGTCCTGTCTCGGAGGGTACATGTAAATGAGAACAGCGACCTTCTTTTCACAGGCAGGTCTGTGTCTCAGAAGTGCCCATCTGTAGGCCATCTCCGCCAAGGCATGACACCTTTCCTCGATTGGCATCTGCAGATAGTCTCCGTTTTCCGTTCTTTCGGTTCCGCTGAACGGGAAGGCATCGATCTGTCCGTCGAACTCGGGGCTGGTCACCGAGTATGCCAATTCTGCAGATGAAAGACCGAACGGATTCTCTTCCCAGGTCTTTCTCGAATGTGACATGGTGATGGCCTGTATGACAGGCACGCCGAGTCTTGCAAGGAAGTTGTCCTTCGAGACCTGTTCTCCGCATCCGGGGTCGGCGAGAAGGGTCATGGAGAATCCGTTGGTGTTGAGCACCGCATCGACTGCAGATCTTCCGTTCCTGATGAGGTGTTCGTCGATTATCCTCCGTATTCCGATGGAACCGGTCCTTCTGTTCTCGTAAGTGCAGAAGAATATCGGCAACGGTTCTCCGCCGACCTCCTTCACGGCATAGTAAAGAGCATCGATTGATCTGAGATTGTGCCTTGTATAGAACACATTGACGAAGAATATCGCAATGACCGGTCTTCCCGATTTCAGTGCATTATCAACCCCTTCATCAAGGGATATCGCACCTTTTTCGGGGATGTAGATCCCCTGTGCCATCGGCAGGACAGGTTCGGGTACTTCATGATCTGTCCCGTCGAAATGATTCAGACACCAGAGAAGTGCCGAACGCAGATTCTCGTCGCCGCCGATGGATTCCAATGTGAGAAGCAGAGAATATTCCTCATCGCTTCCGCGGAAGTATCTGCGATAGTCGGCAAGGATATCTTCGTCGCATCCGTACAGAAGTACAGAGACACTTGACGATTCGATCGTCTCTTTTAGTTTGTCGAAGTGGCGGAAGTAGGTGACATCTCCGTGGACATTGAGGAAAAGGATGTCAGAAGAACGGACCCTTTCCAGAAACGGAGGGATAAGCGTGAGATCCTCATCCAATGTGGACGAATCCACACAATACAGATCGATATCTGCACCTGTCTTCCGAAGGGATTCTGCGACCGGCATCATAAGGAATGCGCCGTGGGAGCCAATCCCCAATACGGTGATCTTCACCATTCTGATCGTCTGGGATTGTATGTGGAACGATAAAAATAATTGG
>CAVGRR010000050.1:0-11733 GCA_963631655.1 Eggerthellaceae bacterium | reverse complement strand
GTGCCCTTGATGTTCGACCCTACAGGCGGAGGAGCGTGGTGCGCCGCCCTTTGCGGTACACGAATGGCAGTTCGAACATAAACTGGATTTCACAAGACACGTCAATTTTCAATCGTTCCAAAGAAAGAGTGCCCATCGACATTGTGGATGGTGTGGAGTACTATCCGACCTGGAGACACAATATGGCTGTCAGGCAGCTTAACCTGGAGATGAAAAGTGATTCAAAACTTCACAAACACAGATTCCAGACTCCACAGAAAGCGGATCCCGCACATCTGCAGGTGTTCGAGTACACCACGGTCAGAAAAGATATCAAAGAGATGAAAGAGGAAGGCACCGATTTTTCATAGTCCGACGATGTCATCGGCCGCATCTCCAGAGGGGAGGCACTTCCGACGGAGCTGTTGGATCATATCTACGAGAGGGGACTTGAAGGAATGAGAGCCTGCTGCATCGGGCCGGAACTGGTTCTCGTGTACACTGTGGAAAAGGAAAGAGTGATCCTCAATGCGATCCGCAGATACACCCGTCCGGAAGAGTTCTGAATCCTCTGTCACCAAATGAGGAAATTCAATCTTCTGGGTCTTTCGGTGTTTTGCTTATTTCCCTTACTTTATCCGTATCGAAATCCGCTTCTCCGAACAAGGGGATCGTCGTATCAAGTATCACTTTGTCCTGTGTGAATAGTGCATCTGCGGCGCTTAAGAACCCGGCCCCGTCGAGGAGGTATTGATATGCTGTAGACGACAGCTGACACGCCAGGGCCTGCGGTTCAGTTACATAGTACTTGATGGGGTAGGCATCGGTTTTGCTGATGGCCCCGTCATGCAGTAATGCAGAGGCCCTTCTTGCCAGTGTTTTATAGTTCTGTTCTGTTTCCTTTCCCAGTTCTGTCAGGGTCTTTGGTCCTGAGATCAGGCTTTTGATTATACGGTTGTTGATCTCGTCGAATTCCGTCTTCGGACCGTTCGATATATAGAGGACCTGAGTGGCACCGTCCCATTGGGTGTAGGTTATCTTCACACCGGGCCTCATGGCGAGGAGTGTCACCACCGAGGCATAATATGGTGGAGCGAAGGTTATGTCGATGACCAGTTTGTACTTGGAGGTCGCATATGCCAGATAAGGCAGAAGATAACGGGAGTCGTCGGCATGGAGAAAAATGACGTTCATCTCGTTTGTGCCGAGACTCTGGATGTACTCGCTGAGAATCTCCGATTTCTTTTCGCTTCCTGTTACCAGGAACAGTGCATCACGGTCGACCATTCTGTTCACCAGTGATTTCTCGCGTTCAGAGAGTTTGTTCTCGCCGGAAATGAATGCCACAGCATTGAATGCCATTTCTCACCTTGGTTGAGAATGTTCATCCTCCGATATAAGAATGCTGGCCAGAGGTCGAATTTGTGGGATGAACGCCCCTGGTAAGATTATAAATATCGCTAAGTTTCTATACTTTTTGAGAAAGTGAATTTGACCGTCATGGTACCGATCCTCTCAAGAGTGTGAAAATAATGCTTGATTTTATTAAAGAAAATGATGAAAAATATAATGTAAATGAGCATAAAATCGAGGATAATTCTGAGAATGTGATAATCGAGAGCGGAATCATTGATTTGGATTCTCCTTATTGAGGTTTTATATGGGTATCGAATTCTCAAAAATCAAAGAATGTGAAATTAACCGGATCCTCCCGCAGATCAAAACCTACCTGGGAAAGACAGGTGCCGCTTACGTGAAGGACACCTGCTGCGAGGGCAGATACAATCCGAAGCTTGCCGATTTCTCGAAATATCACGATGAAGACCGGCAGGTCGAGGTGACCTTGAAGAACCAGCATGCCAAACTGCTCCGGATCTACAACGCCAAGTCCCTGGAGGATCTGGGTGTCGATGTCGAAACAGAATACCAGATTACGTCTTGGGCATTTGATTCTGAGGATCTGCGGCAGGAGGACGAGGTGTTGTCCTTTTACAGGAAGTATTCAGACCTCGGCGTGGAAGAAGCCTCCTACATCGCCGGAATACTGGAATTCGCCGGTTTCGGGTGTGAACCCGATCCGGAAGGAGCATTGGTACATTTCCTGAAGATCAAGGACTCTGAGGAAGATAAATACCTGAATGCGTGGATCGGTTTCTTTACAAATGAACCAGATTGCAGCGGGGCGGCTGCAACATATTATCGGGATTATGTGAAGTTCGGTTATGTTGCAACCAAGAAATACAATTGTCCGCTGCATTACTTCCAGCCGGAATGGTATGTTTTTCAGATCCTCTGTGCCAGCACTCCCGGTGAACTGCTCTCGATTTCTCCGGTTTATGCTGAAACAGCAAATGAGCTGTTCGAAATCCATCAGTATCGTTACTGTGCCGATAAATCCACTCCTGATTCCGAATTACCGAACTTCGCATTCAAACCGTTGGGGCTTGAGATCACCTGGTACAAGGACCAGAAGGCGATGTCGATGAATCTACCACTGACCCTGGAACAGCTCAGACACATCCTCAGACTGTGTATCCAGTATATCATCGACAACAAATGCTGGAGGGGAAAGGAATGAGGAGAAGGACATCCGTGAAACCTAGTGTAACGAAGGCGATATCCATGGCCCTTGCTTACAGGGACTTCTCTGGTTGGAGGAGGAAGGAAAAGAGCGGCTTCCACACATTTGTATTCGAATTGGAGCTGGGGTCGGGATATACGCTGTATGCGTACCCTAAACCAGATTTCATCGTCGGGTCCATGACCTTTGACATCATGTATGAAGGCGCATATAGTTTGTGTTTCAGAGGTGAGTTTGAGAGCATAGGTCCGGAGTGTCTCAGGCTGAGAGGCGATGATGCATGGGCCACTATTCAGTTCGATTTTACTGTCCACCCTCACGAATATGCCAGATCAGTGAAGGATTCCGTATGCAAAAAAAGGATCAGATATACGACATATACCGGTGGAGAACGTGATGCGGACATTTACTATTCCGGATTGATTTACGGCGGATGCAGGAAGAGGGATAAGAACCCCAAACTGTTCAGCTGGGACTTCAAGAAGAATCTCATGAAGGCTACGTTCATGCAGGATTTCTCCGGAATCGAACAGTATACTGATGATTACTGTGTTACCGAGGCCGGGTTGGATTTCGGGATCCAGGATACCGAGGAAGTGATGTACAGCACACGTTACAGGATCGCCGTCGGTAGCGGTGATGAAGATACAGGGCCTGTGCGTTTCGGGTTCAATGGCACTTTCACCCGCGACAGCGACGGGATACTCATAAGGGGCGACAGCGCCGCATTGACCATCCCCATCAGCAAGGAGGAGATGAAGAAATTCCGCAAAGAGACAGAGTTCCCCACACCCGAGGAATACCTGGCGGAGCATCCTTTCGTTTCCTACAAGCATTACACAGAAAAGTACTCCGATCAGATCCCCGAATTTGCGGCTGAGGATGAAGACAGATGGTGAGTATGTTGCGTGACAGATATTTTCATTACAAGAATATTGACAGCGAACTGGTCCTTTCGGACGGAAACATCGAGAGTTTCCGGGTTACAGAGTATGTATTACGGAAACTGAAAGACTATTTCGGAGATATTCTTGCCAGATATGGCAGGTCCTTCGATGATGTCGAACGTATACAGCATACCGATCTCGGCAGGCCCAGAATGAACGTTAGCCTTACCGTCGAACAGTTCCTGAGATTCGGGGACTGTTATGTCTGGGACAGCGGACCCGGATTCTGGTCATTCAAGGGAAAGGACTTTGCGATAACTGGATACATCACATGGGATTTTGTTCTGAACCGGTTCACCTGGCTGACCGGAGAGGATTATACAGACTCGGGACAGGTGTATGAGGGAAAGAATGAATTCCATCACGGTTTCGATCTGGTCTATTGGAATACCGAACGTCCGAAGATAGAATACGCAGTGATCAACAGCGAACGGGGCAAAAGATACTGCATCAATGCCGAGGCTTTCATGCACCCTTCGACGGAACTGTATCGGATCATGAAGAAATCAGGTTCCGTAGCGGTCATGACCGAGCGCGGATGGGCCGTTTTCGGATTGGGCATGGGGTCTGTGGTCGATCTCACTTATTTGGACGATCCGGAGTATGTTCCTTTGAAGGACGATGCGTGGGGGATCTATGTGACCGATTCCGAACACCGTCATTCCTGGCTGCCGAAACATACGGGGAAACCGACCGAGGCTGAGATAAGGGATGGGATACGCGCAGGTATAGAATGTATGCTGGCGGATTGGGCGAAACCGCCGCACAGACTGTTCTGGTTCGACCACCCTTGTGCCGATTGCGTGATCCTTTTCGCCGACAGTGATGACAAGCACTTTGATTGTGAGGCGTGTTCAGCATATCTCCAGCCGCATTTCGGAGAGTTCGTGCACGTGTTTTCCAGGAAGGATTTCAAGTATTACTTCGATTTCGCCAAGGTGATCACCTGCGTATACGATTCGGGCAGTCGGATGCTGGAATTGTCCGGTGAGCGCTACGGTCGCTGTGGTTACAGGCCTGCATCGGATCCTGACAGGTCCTTTTCATCAGTCATCAATTCCCGTACGATATCGGAATTCTCCAAGGTGGGCATACCTGAAGTAAGGATCGATCCTGCCGAATCGGATAAGGAAGCGGGTTTCATCTATGTCATGAAAGACAGTCTGCCGGAAGATCCGATCCCTGTTCTTGAGAAATTGCGCAGCAGGATCCGGCGTCGTCACGGGCCTGACGTATTTTTCGCGATCATAGATGAGAGTACATACACTGGCGGATTCAAGCGGATCAGTATGCAGATGTGATAATTTGAACAGGGAAAGATTGATGGAGATCCACAGGAAAGCGATAATGTGTGCTTCAGGTGACGAGAGCTCATTGGCAGATGCGGTGAGGGACGAAGGGACGCTCGAATATATCCTCAATCATTGTGAGTCGATCAAAGACCCAGACCAGAGGGCGGAGCAGTACCTCTGGTGCATCTCGAACTGGCATCCCTTCGTCGAAGGCAACAAGAGGACAGCCTGGTTGGCCGCACAGGACACGTTGCAAGGAAAGGTGTTCTACTGCGACGATGCTGAATTCTGGAACATGAGGATCAGGGAGATCGCATATGCAGGGGACATATCCGATCTGAAGCCCGACTTCGTGTTCATGGAGTATCATGGTGACAATCTGGAATATGCCCTGAAGGAGCAGTCGGAACTGCTCAGAAGACTCAGCGAGTGATATGGTGGATGCAGAGGAATCCAAAGATTATGCTGCGGTTCTGAAGACCTACACGGAACTGTCCGACTGGATAAAACAGGTGACCGAAACCGACTGGGAAGATACAGAAACGTTTCACACCTTGTTCAGAAGCATAGGTCGGATATGCAGGGAGTTTCTGGACAGCGAACAGCCGACGTTCACGGACACGATGGTGAGGGCGGAGAAGATTCTGATGCTGGCAGGCACGGAATCGGAGTTCGGTGACGTTGTGAAGTCACAGTGCATCCGCCAGGAGGCGATCTTCATGAATAATGAGGTGAAGAAGATACTTTCGACATACAATGCGGAGGATCGGACAGAAGGGTCCTCCCATATCGGAAGGTGGTTCCGTCGCCTGCGTCATTGACGGAAATCAAAAGACCCAGGCGTGGAAGTTTGTGCATCAGGGAATTCGGTTCAGTGCCTCGAGTCTGGCCTGTGCTTCCTCATGGTCCATGTCAGCGGCCAACAGATACCATTTCTTCGCCTCATCTACGGACTGCTGCACACCTCTGCCTTCCTCGTACATCGACCCGATGGCGAACTGTGCGTCCGGATCCTCCCGTTCCGCTGCCGCCATATACCATTTCATGGCCGTCTCATATGACTGTTCCACACCTTCGCCCTTTTCATACATTGAGCCGAGGTTGTATTGGGCGTCTATATCCTCCTGTTCCGCAGCCTTCTGCCACCAGTTTAAAGCTTCGGAATAGGATTGTTCCACGCCCTCGCCTTCGTAACACAACCAACCCATGACGGACTGTGCTCCCGGCTCCCCCTGTTCCGCTGCCATCCTGTACCATTTGGCCGCTTCAGTATAGGACTGTTCCACACCCTCGCCCTTCTCGTACATCGTACCGAGTCTGCACTGCGCCATCAGTTCGCCTTGTTCTGCGGCCGATTTGTACCATTTCATGGCCTTCGTATAGGATTGTTGGGTTCCTCTACCGAAATAATACAGATCACCGAGGCTGACCTGAGATGGAGAATGTCCCTGTTCTGCAGACATTCTGTACCAGTTCATCGCGTCTTTATAGGACTCCGGTACGCCCCAGCCCATCTCATACCTCATTCCGAGGTAGGATTGTGCCGCAGCATCACCGCTTTTCGCTTTGGAGATAAGGTCTGCCACCTGCTGTTCTTCGGAGATCTCTTCGGTATTATCTTTATGTTCGACAGGTTCTGACATCGGTATCGATGAAGTATATTGGCCCTGGTTTAAAACTGTTGATAAAAGACGGTTTCCGGAGATCCGTCTGTTCGGACCCCCGGAATGGTAAATCGTTTTCAGGCCCTCTTTTTCTTTACAGCGAAGACCGCTCCGACGGCTGCGATGAGGACGACGATCTCCATCGCGATGACGATAGCCAGTGTGTTGATCTCGGGTTCGATGTACATCACTGCGTAATCGGAGAAATGGTCCGTTTCGAAGGTCACATGACCGTTCTCATAGGTGCAGGGTATTTCGGTGTGTTCTGTTCCGTCGATGTACCAGACCTTGACATTGTCCCTGATCTTTCCGGTTTCGAGTTCATAGGGGACGGTCACGGTCACCTTTCCGTTTTTGAAGTCGGTGTTGGGACCGAAGGTGATGCGGTAGACAGGGCTGTCGCCGACGATATCCTTCATGGACGCTTTCTCTTCGTCACTGAGCAAGGTGATGCTCAGTTCGGCGGCGGAGAGGGCGTTCAATGCCGTGCTGTCGAAGGTGATTGCGCTCATTCCTGCAGTGATCTTCAGGGCGGTATCGGAAGAACCTTTCGCATCATCGATGATCCCGGGCGATACTGCGACGGTTTCACTATCTGAATCGACCGCATATACGGAATCGGATCTGAGCGCGAACAGGGCATCGAATGTAAGGTCTTCTGTCACGATCATATCTTCGGAGTATCCGTTCCATCCGATGAAGGTGTACTGCGGATCGCTCTTCTTGACGGGGTTCGCGGGCAGGATATCCTTGACCGCGGTGCCGTAGTCGTATTTCTGAGTGGTCACGGTCCCGTCGATGATGGTGGTTACATCGTACTAATCTATCTGCCAGACCGCTTTGAGATGAACGTCCTGGGCAGGCATGGTGTCGGGGAAGACATATTCTGTGCTGCCGTCCTCGGTCCAGTAAAGGAATGTATAACCGGTCTTCGTGGGGTTCTGGGGCACGGTGAGCATGTCATCTTTCAATGCGGTGATGCTGTCGACCTCCGAACCTCCGTCGGAATCGAAATCGATGGTGCTCAGTTTCACGTATCTGTCGGCCAGTCTTACGTAAGTGTGTCCGGTCAGTTTTTTGAGAGAGTATGTGAGGTCCGTGACACCGTCGGAGTCGATGAACCTCGCGTAGAACACCCACACATTGAATTCTAAGACCGAATCGGGGATGTAGACCGATGTAATGGAACTGTCAAATGAATAGCTCCCTAACCTGTACTTCGAACCTTCGATCCTGTCGGGAAATTCGATCTCCGAATCATTCCCGGTATAACCTAACAGGAGGTACGAGAATCCGGTGTATCCATATATGAAACCGTTCTCATCGGTCTTCACGGTGGCATCGGACACCGACGTGAGGAACCTGTCCACTCCCCAGAATCCGTAGTTGTGGTCATTGACATCGGTCAGTGAACTGAGGTTGATGACCTCGAACAGGCTGTGGCAGTTGCTGAACGCATCGGTCCCGATGGATGTCACAGAACCCGAGATGGTGATGGTGATGAGGCGATAACAGTTTTTGAAGGCCTCATTTCCGATGGATGTGACCGAATCGGAGAGGACCACCGATCTGAGCGAGGTGCAACCGTAGAACGCCTTGTCCCTGATGACATAGTTTGAACCTTCGATCTTACCAGGAAGTGTGATCTTCACCTCTTTTCCGTTGTATCCGATCAGATAGTATGTTTCCCCGCTTTTGCCGTACACGAAACCGTTCTCATCAGTTTTCACCGTGGAATCCGACGCGGATGTGAGGAAATTGTTCACATTATTGAATCCGTAGTGTCCGTTGGCGACATTCGGCAGCGAACTGAGGTTGATGACCTCGAACAGGCGATAACAGTCGGAAAATGTATCTGATCTGATGGATTTCACAGATTCCGGGATGGTCACCGAGGCGAGCGAGGCGCATCCGGAGAACGCATTGGACTGGAATCCCTCTAATCCGATGGTTTCAACGGAATCCGGAATCACGTATGATGCATCGGTCTTCGCCGCAGGATACAGCATCAGCACGGTCTTGCTCTTATTGAAAAGCACGCCGTTCTCAGAGGAATAGGTCTTATTGCCCTCGCCGACCTCGATCGAAGCAAGGGAGGTACACCCGCTGAACGCACAATAATCGATATATCTGACGGAATCGGGGATGAACACGGAGGTGATGGCCGTATTATTGTAGAATGCGTGGTTTCTGATCTCGTAATCGCAGCCTTCGATCTTGTCAGGAAGGCGGATGTCGGTCTCAGTTCCGACGTAGTTTATCAGAATGTAACTGGACCCGTTCTTTCCGTATATGAAACCGTTCTCATCGGTCTTCAGGGTCGATCCGGATGCTGAGGAGAGGACATTCACATTGGACAGTTTGTAGTAGCCGGCACTGAGATCCACGCTGCTGAGGTTGACGACCTCGAACAGGTGTGAGCATCCGGTGAATGAAAACTCATCGATCGATGTGACGGAAGCGGGAATGGTTATGGTGGTGAGTGCGAGGCAGTTGTTGAATGCAGAACTCCCGATCGATGTGACGGAGCTGCCGAGGTTCACCGTGCTGAGGGATCTGCACCCGTCGAAAGCATATTTTCCGATCGAAGTGACAGAGTCCCCGATGATGACCGTCTTGATGTATTGCCTGAAGGTTTCCCAAGGTGTGTAACCTCCGTATTTGTAATCATACATCGTTCCGGACCCGCTGACGGTCAGTGTTCCGGTCTTTAGGTCGTATGAATATGTGAGATCATCACCGCAGGAACCGGATGTGGGGGAGGCCGTCTGATCACCTTCCGAGTCATCAGACAGCACATATACCGACATGCATACCAGCGCGGCGAGTGCGAACAAAATGTATTTTCTCATAACTGCAACTGCTCCTCAAATTTCAGGAAATCATTCTTTCCGATCTGTATTCAATGATGGTATCTGGGACAGTACCAAATTGCAAAAAGATTCGGGCTTGGTTATTTATCGGTACCGTAGACATTTCGTAGAAGTCGTACGAAAGTGTATTTTGATGTTTCTGGCACATATCGATCCCGGGGGTCAAGAGATGTCCTTGGCCCCCGGAAAGGTAAACTGTTTCAGAATCTCCTGAATGCGAGTACCGCGCCTGCGATCGCTATTACCGACAGCACTTCTATGGCGATGAGTTCAATCGCAGTGGTGCTGATGGTTTTATCATTATCAGGTTCGACGATTGCGGTCTTGGTGTACACAGACACGAACGTCTGGGTCTTTGTGACCTTCATTCCGTCGGTGTAACCGTCCCAGCACGAGAACGTGTAGTCATACTCTTCATCGGACGCTTTCGAAGGATCTTCGGCAGGCTTCACGATGACATCTCCGTAATGGAGGATGTATCTTGCATACACATCACCTTCATTGATGAAGGTGATGGTGTATTCACATTCCTTCTGGGTATATGATGCGTATGCGATGAGTTCGCCGTCGACAGCAGCAGGGATGCTGATGTCTTTACCGTCGGAATCGACCCACGACCTGAACTCATATTCGTACTGGAGTGTCGCATCTTTGGTTGCGATGGGCACGGTTATCGCGTCACCGTATCTGAGTCTGCTCTCGAGAATGACCTTGCCGTCATCGTTCCTGAAGGAGATGGTGTACAGGATCTCTTCCTGCGTGAATTCTGCATTGTAGGTCACATCTCCGACCACAGGAGCAATGACCTTGTCCCAGCCGTCGAAGGTATAGGTGTACTCTTTGTCAGCGGGTTTGACAGGCGTTTCACCGCTGTAGACCGGGGTTTCACCGTATGCCAACGTGGTCTCTTGAAGGATCTGGTCCCCATTCTTGAATGTCACAGTGTACGTGTTCACGGTCTGATCGAACTCTGCGGTATATGTCGCATCCTTGGTCACGACTACAATTTCCTTGTCCCAGCCTGTGAATGTGTATGAGTAATGGGCATCCGCAGGTTTGACAGGTGTATCTCCGGAATACACCGGTGTTTTTCCATAGGCCACCTGAGACTGCTGAAGAATCATATCGTCGTTCTTGAAGGTCACGGTATATTCGTTAATCACAGTGATGAACTTTGCAGTATAGGTTGCATCTCCGGTCACGGGAACAATCTCATTGTCCCAGCCGTCGAAGACATACGAATACTGTGCGTCTCCGGTCTTGACAGGTGTATCTCCGCTGTAAACAGGCGTTTCACCATAAGCAACTTTGGTTTTCAAAAGCAGGGTGCCGTCATAGTTGACGAATGAGATTTCGTATTCACGGGGAGTTTCAGAGAATTTAGCTTCGAATGTCTGATCTCCGGTAACTGTCATTCCCTCAGTGAAACCATCCCATTTATCGAATGTGTAGTCTGTGCTCACAGAGGATGCTTTGGTCGGATTCTTCGCTGGAGTGGTGATAATCGCTCCGTATTCCAGTGTCTTTTTGTCGAACTCTTCACCGTCGACAGTGAACTTGATGGTGTATTCACGCACCTTCTCGGTATACGAGGCGTATGCGGTCAGTTCGCCTTCGACCGTGGCGGGGATGTCGATAACTTTTCCGTCCGAATCCACCCATGAACTGAACTCGTACTCATACTGTGCGGTCGGTTCTTTGGTCGCTTTGGGAGCGGTTATCGTTTCACCGTATCCGAGCTTGTTCTCGAGGATGACCGTGCCGTCATCGTTCTTGAAGGAGATTGTGTACAGGATCTTCTTCTCTGCGAATTTAGCAGTATATGTTGTATCTCCAGTCACAGGTGCGAAGGGCTTGTTCCAGCCGTCAAAGGTGTATCTGTTATAGACATCCGCAGGTCTGACAGGTGTTTCTCCGGTATACTTAGGGGTCTCACCGTAGGCCACATCTGTCTCTGAAAGCAGTGTACCGTCGTAGTTGACAAACAATACCTGGTATTCGCGGGGTGTTTCAGTGAACTTGGCTTCGAAGGTCTGTTCGCCAGACACGGTCATTCCCTCAGTGAAACCTTCCCATTTATCGAATGTGTAGTCTGTGCTCACAGAGGATTCTTTGGTCGGTTTTTCCGCCGGTGCGGTTATGGTTGCTCCATATTTCAGAGTCCTTTTGTCGAACTCTTCACTGTCGACAGTGAATTTGACAGTGTATTCACGTTCCTTCGGAGTATATGAGGCGTATGCAGTGAGGTCACCTTCAACCGTGGCGGGAATATCGATAACTTTTCCGTCCGAATCCACCCATGAACTGAACTCGTACTCATACTGGGCGGTCGGTTCCTTGGTCGCTCTGGGAGCGGTTATCGTTTCACCGTATCCGAGCTTGTTCTCGAGGATGACC
>CAVGRR010000049.1:0-11989 GCA_963631655.1 Eggerthellaceae bacterium | reverse complement strand
GTTCTGGAACTGTGCATCCCTCACCAAGATCGAGGTCGATGATACTAACGAAAAATATTCCGACGTTGACGGCATACTTTTCGACAAGACCCAGTACGTTCTGATCAAGTACCCTGCGGCCAAGACCAGTTCGGCAGATCCGACATACACCGTACCCAAATCGGTCGGCTATATCAAGGCGGATGCATTCTGGGGCTGTACCAATCTGCAATCCTTCGCTGTGGCTGAAGGGAGTTCATTCGATGAGGTGGGTGGTGTACTCTGTAATGATCTGGAAGGGCAGATGTATCTTGTCGCATACCCTGCCGGTAGAACCAGCGAGACCTATGAGATACCTGATAAAATCAGTGAAGTCAGTAACTATTATGCTTTCTGCGGCAGCAAGAATCTGACAAAGGTTGTTCTGAATGACAATATCACTGTTTCTAGCAATGTGAGCGTAGCGCTGGCATATTGTCCTGCACTTGAAACCATCGAGGTCAAAGATAGCAACACAAAGTATGCGTTTGACAACGGGGTCCTCTTCAGCAAGGACAAGAAGACCCTGGTACTGTGCCTCTCCACGAAATCCGGTGTATACGAGATACCTGTCGGAACCGAGACCATCGAGGGATATGCATTCGCGAATGCCTGCAAGATCACTGCGTTGAACATCCCAGATTCAGTCAACAAGATCGTCTACAATGCATTCCACTGTCCGAAATTCGGTGGTTTCGGATGCAGTTCTCTGTGCAGCATAACTTTCGGAAATGGGCTGAACACCATCGATTCGGATGCATTCGGCAAGATCATATTCTATGCTGATGGCAAATCCCTTGATGCCTCGGTCGACAATCTGAAAGAAAAGAGCTTTGCAGTCTGTAACGGAACCTTAGAAACAGGATTCGAACACCCAGACGGAGGACATGTCCTCAAAACTGTGGAAGAGGTTTCCAGTACCGATTCTGCGGACGGAGTGAAGGAACATCAGAGCTGTTCTGTCTGCGGAAAGAACTTCCTCAACGGAAAAGAGGCCTCTGAAGCGGATCTGAAGATCCCCATGAGCTCCGGAAGCGAAAGTTCTGGAGACAGCGGAACCACTGGAGATAGTGGAAGTACCGGCGACAGCGGAAGTGCTGGCGACAGCAGTAGCAGCAGTGGCGAAGGAAGTGGAACCGGCGACAGCGGAAGTTCAGACGGAAGCGGCGACAGCGACGGAAACGGAAGCTCCGATGGAAACGGCGGCAGCAACAGCACCAATGTGACCGTTGCGGTCGGCAGCATCCTGGCCATCCTGGTACTTGTCGGTGCATACCTGTACTACAGAAGGATGAACTGAATACCTAAACCGCGGAAATTCCGCATTTCAACCTCTGGGTCCTTAAGGGCCCGGAGGGCCCGAAAGGGCATCTAGGCAAAGATCATGCAATGTGCCAGATGTCCGAAATCGTTCCATTTAACGATTTCCCAATTTGATGTACTATACTCTTAAACATCAACGGGCTGCCTTTTGGGTCTGCCCCTCGTATTTTTGATCGGGAGAGTATTCGGGAAGATGCCTAGTTCGACCAGGATACATGTTTCCTTATCGGTCATCTTTCTTACCCTCCACGTACCGTCCGGGTCTCTGAATTTGACCGCTCTTTTCAGCAGTTTCAGCACGGTCGTGTGCGGAACACCTTTCAGGTGTTCCGCTTTGGCGAACTCCTTTCTGAGCCTGTAAGTTATCAGTATCGACAGGAAATAAATGAACTGGGTCCCGATAACGGAACAATCCTCGTGGACCTTCGTCTGGTCGAACATGAGGATGTCCTTGTAGAACATGAACATGACCTCCAGGTCCCACCTTTCATCGTATGCTTTGTAAACGGTCTCACAATCAAGGTCCAGATCTGAAATGAATGTGATGGATCCGAACTCCTTGCGGGCTTCCTTCAATGAATCTGGGTGATAGTCCTGATGTTTGTTGATCCAGGCTACACTCTCATGCATTGCCCGGTACTGATCCTGGAAGGAATAAAGGAATTTTCCGTCTATGATGCTCTCTTTCCTGCAGGGTACACCGGGGATGGACTCCATTGAAGAATTGTAATCGTACAACTTGTAATGTCTGATGATCACAGCGTCTCTCTTCAGAGGAATGAGAAAATGCAGGTCCGGATTTTCCTGGAAAACCTTCTTTGATACTTCATAACTGAAGCCTTTGTCAGCTATGATCATCCCCGAGTAGACTTTATTTGTTGTGATGAAGTCCTCGAATATCGAGACATCCACTCTGTTTCCCGGGTATGCCTTGCTGCATACCGGTTCCCCTGTCTCTATATCATAGGCGAAGACGACTGATATGTCCTTTGTACCCTTTTTCAAAGCCTTTCTCGAGTAGTCGGAGAAGGAATTCACCTTGCTTTCGTCGGATACGAGGGTTCCGTCGACTGCGAGATGGTGGTCTGCGGATATGCGGCCCGCACGGAGCCGCATAAACGAGATTATCTTCGAACAGGTGCGCCCCAGATTGCTGAGAAAATCACCAACGGTGTTCTTCGAAAGCGATGTGCCAGGATATATTTCCGACAGCCAGGTTTCTTTATATTCCGAACCCAGTTCATAGTCGTTTATGTCGGGTTCCAAAGCTCTGAGTGCCGCGATACAGAATATCTTTTCAGCATCCTTTCTGTTGTATACAGTCAGGAGATCATCGAGGATGTCTTTGGAGACCCTGTCGCAAAGGACAATGTTCGCCCATTGCTTGTAATCACTTTCACTTGTGCGGATGGATATCATAGTATCGATCGGAATGTATTTTCCGTTCACGATATGGCCGATGATAGCGCCTTCAACAGGTATCTTGCGCCCGTTAACGCTCTTGCAGCCGGTACGCTGTCTCACAGCGTACCGGTCCTTGTTCTTGCCATATTGGAGTACGACCGTGTTCTTCGGTCTTTCCACTTTTCTGATCTCTTCCGGGACCCCCATAACTACCGATTACAGTATAGTACAATAAGTAAATAAATGTATCTATAATTGTACTATATTTGCACTTTTTACCTGAAGAAATCTGACCACTTTGGCGGTCGAACGGCTGAAAATGACCTATAGGGTCACATTCGAAAAGAGAAAACGAACACAAAAATGAGAAGAAAGTTCAGAAATTGCAGCAGAATCGCTGAAAACGGATCAGAATCTGCTGAAAGTTATAGTACAACAATTTGGGAAAGTGTTAAACGGGGATATAAGTAACACGAATTAGATAAATCGTGTTACCTATCAAAATGGAACGATTTCGGACGTCTGGCACATTCAGAAAACAATCCTCGAAGGGACCCTCCGGACCCCAAAGGGTCCGAAGGAAAAACTGCCGGATACTGCAGTCAGGAATCGGTTTTCGTCATTGAACGCATCCTGATGAACATGAATGCGCATCCGATGATCGCTATCACCGCAATGACACCAAGGACAATGGTCAGGGTGTTGCTGCTGCCGGACTCACCGGACGCGGGGATCTTCAGATCCGCATCGGAGACCTCCTTTCCGTCAATGAAGTTCTTGTTGCATACGGTGCAGTTCTGATGTGCTTTCACTCCGTCCGAAGTGGAGGTGTTCGGAACCTCTGGAACATCAATAAGTTCGTGTCCCGCGGGAATCTTCAGATCCTCATCTGAGACCTCCTTTCCGTCGATGAAATTCTTTCCGCAGGCGGAACAGTGCCTGTGTGCCTTCTCCCCGTCCGCCGTACAGGTCTTGGGGGTCTCCTGCACATCCTCCAACGCATGTCCTTCCGCAGGGACCTCTGTCTCAAACCCGGTGTCGAGGGTTCCGTTGCAGAGATAGAACGTCTTTCCTTTGAGGTTCTCAGAAGTGATGTCCAAAGGCTGTCCGTCGGCATAGAATCCGATGTGCCAGAAGGCATTGTTTTCAATGGTTTCCAGCCCGCTGCCGAAGGATATCCTGCAGAGGGACCTCAGTCCTTCCAGAGTACCGTCATCACCTTTGAATGCACCCTCCGATATCGTCCTGACAGAATCGGGAAGGCTGACCGCAATGACCCAGACGGCATCTGCGAACGCACCGGAGGCTATGGTCTCGGTACCTTCCGGGACCGTGTATCCCCCATACTTTCCGGAGGGACAGGAGATCAGGGTCTTGCCGTCCTTACTGAAGAGGACACCGTCGGCGGACGAATAGTTCTTATTGTCGGCATCCACGTTTATCGCGATCAGATAGGAACAGCCGACGAAGGGATCGTCGATCTTCTCCACCGAAGCGGGGATGTCCATCTCGGTAAGGCCGAAGCAGAATCCGAACGCATTATGGCCGATGGTTTTGGCCGTGCCGGGAATGGTTACCGAGCTGAGACATACACAGTATTGGAACGCGTAGTCCCCGATTTCAGTGACCGAACCGAGGTCCACGGTGGTGAGGGAGGTGCATCCGGAGAACGCACCGGTCCCGACGGCCTTTACAGTGGCCGGGAAGGTCAGCGAGACCAGAGATGTACATCCGGCGAATGCGCTGCTTCCCACAGAGATCACGGATCCGAAATCCACCGTGGTGAGAGCGGTACAATACTGAAACGCACGGTCACCGACCGTGCTGAGGGATCCGAGGTCCACGGAGACGAGGGATGTGCTCCCGGAGAACACGTCGCCGCCGAGGGCTTCGACCGAATTGAGATCGATGACCGCAAGAGAGGTGCATCCGTCGAACGCACGTTCTGCGACCGATTTCACACCGTCTGGGACTTTGTAAGATGTTACCGCTTTTCCAGCAGGATATCTGATCAGTTCCGTCTTGTCCTTGGTGAAAAGCACTCCGTCCTCGGTACAGTACACCGTGCTTTCGGCACTGACCTCGATGTCACCGAGGGAGGTGCAGCCTTCGAACACACCGTCCCCCAGGGATTCGACCGGACCGAGTTCCACCTTGGTGAGGGAGGAGCAGTTCCTGAATGCGGAATCTCCGATGAAGGTCACGGAACCGAGGTCGACGGAGGTGATCGATGAACATCCGCAGAATGCTGAATCTCCGACGGACATGACGGAGTCCGGAACGGTCAGGGAGGTGAGTCCGCTGCAGCCGAAGAACGCGTGATCTCCGATCGACGTGACGGTGTCTGGGACTGTTATCGAAGTGATAGGGGAACCGATCGCATTATGTCCCGAAGATGAGACAGGACCGGATTCCGAGAAGCTGCAGAACATGTAGTCCCCGATGGATGTTATTCCCTTCGAAAGGACGATCTCCTTCAGAGAATCTTTGCATATGTGCCAGGGGGTGTATCCGTAATAGTCCGAGGCCGTTGCGGAACTGCTGCTTCCGTAACAGTATCCTGTTCCGGTACCTTTGGAAATTGTGATCCTCTCCAGGCCCGTACAGTCGCTGAAGATGGGGGAACTGTTGGACCCGACGGCATTGAGACTGACGGGGATGATCAGTTCCGTCAGTGCGGTACAGGACCTGAACGCACCGTCTCCGACGGTCATGACCGAACCGAGGTCCAGAACGGTGAGGGAGGAACAGCTCCTGAACGCATTGTCGCCGATCTCGGTCACGGAAGACGGAAGGGCCAAGGAGGTTATGGAGGTGCAGCTCCTGAACGCATTGTCACCGACAGAGGTGACGGTATCGGGGATGGTCACGGAGGACAGTCCCGAACAACCGTAGAGGGCGTAATCCCCGACGGATCTGATGCCGTCCGAAAGGACGACCTCCTTCAGGACAGACCTGCTGAGGTACCACGGTGTGTATCCGTAATAATCGGATGAGGTGCTGTCGTTCCCGTAATCGTAACCCTCTCCCGATCCTGCGGTGAACGTCACCTTTTCGAGGTTTGTGCAGTTCTTGAAAACGGGATAACTGCCGGACCCGACCGCATTGACGCTTATGGGGATCGTGAGTTCCTTCAGCAAGATACAGTCGGAGAACGCGAAGTTCCCGAGGGATGTAACGCTGTCTGGGACTGTGACGGAGGTGAGGGAGGAACAGTCCTTGAACGCGTACTCACCGATTGAAGTGACGGTGTCCGGGATGGTTACCGAGGTCAGTCCCGAACAGCCGTGGAACACATGGATCTCGAGGGCTGTGACCGAGTCGGGGATCGAAACGGAGATCAGTACGGTACAGTCGGAGAACGCGGATTTTCCGAGGGAGGTGAGGGAATCCCCGAGGGTGACGGAGGCCAATGCGGTGCAGTGATAGAACGCGGAAGGTCCGATGGTTGTGACTGAACTAAGGTCGACGGAGGTGAGTCCGGTACCGGAGAATGCGGAATCCCCCACGGAGGTGGCCGAACTGAAATCCACGGATGTGAGAGCGGTACAGTCGCAGAACGAATAGGCTCCGAAGGAGGTCACTCCGTCGGGAAGGACGATCTCTTTCAACACAGATTTACTGAGATACCAGGGCGTGTTCCCATAGTAACTCGACGAGGTTGAGCTGAGTTCATAATCGAATCCTATTCCTGTCCCTTTGGTGAAGGTCACCTTTTCGATGTTCGTACAGCCATTGAAGACCGGGTCGCTGTCCGAGTTCACCGCATTGATGCTGATGGGGATCATGAGTTCCTTCAGACCGGTGCAGCCGGAGAATGCGGACCCCCCGAGGGAGGTGACCGATTCCGAGACGGTCAGAAAGGTGAGACCGGTGCATTCCCTGAATGCACCGGATCCGATGGATGTGACCGAACCGAGGTCGACGGAGGTGATTCCGGAACACTCTCTGAAGGCACAGTGTCCTATAGATGTGACGGAACCGAGGTCCACAGAGGGGAGTGAACTGCAGCTCCTGAATGCGAACTCTCCGACGGATGTGACAGTATCTGGAACTGTCACGGAGGTCAGTGCCGAACAATAGCAGAGCGTGTAATCCCCGATCGACGTGATCCCGTCGGAAAATACAACTTCCTTCAGGACCGACCTGCTGAGGTACCAGGGCATGTTCCCGTAGTAATCCGACGAGGAACTTTCGTTCCCGTAATCGAATCCGGTCCCGGTCCCCTTGGCGAACGTCACCTTCTCGATGTTCGTGCAGTTCCTGAAGGCAGGATAACTGCCGTCCGCTACCGAATTGGTGCTGATGGGGATGGTAAGTTCTTTCAGTCCGGTACAGCCGCTGAACGCATATTTCCCAAGGGCGGTGACTGAACTCAGGTCCACTGAGGCAAGAGTGGTACAGCCGCTGAACGCATAATCCTGAACGGACCTGACGGATCCGGGGATGGATACGGAGGTGAGTCCGGTACAGTTGGAGAACACATAGGGTGCGATATATGAAAGGGTGTTCTGGATGGTGACAGATTTGAGTCCGGTACAGTTGGAGAAGACAGAATTCTTCATCTCTGTGACCGAACCGGGAATGGTCACATCGGTGAGGGCGGTACATCTTGAGAACGCAGATGATCCGATGGACCTGACAGAACCGAGGTTGAGGGTGCTGAGTGAACTGCAGCCGCTGAATGCATACTCATCGATGGTCACAGCAGAGGTCCCGAATGTCAAAGATGTCATCCCTGAACAGTCGATGAACGCACGGATCCCGATCTTCGTGACAGAATCGGGAACGGTCACGGAGGTGATCCCCGAACACTCCTGGAACATACGGTTTCCGATGTAGGTTATGCCTTCGGACAGAACGACCTCTTTCATGGTCGCCCTGCTGAGGTGCCAGGGCGTGTTTCCGTAATAGAGGGATGAAGAACTTTTGACTTCGTAGTCGGGTCCCTTTCCGGTACCTTTGGTGAAGGTGACCTTCTCAAGGCCCGTGCTGTCTTTGAATATGGGATTGGTGCCCGATCCGACCGCATTGAGGCTTATGGGGACCGTGAGTTCCTTCAGTCCGGTGCAGCCGGTGAATGCGGAATCACCGATCGTCGCGGAATCGGGGATGACCAATGCGGTCAGTCCGGTGCAGCCGTTGAACACGTAGGTCCCGAAGGTATTGACCGAGGAGAAGTCCGCGGAGATCTTGGCAGGGCAGCCGAAGAACGCATAAGATCCGACGGAGGTGATGCCCTCCTGAAGAACGACCTCTTTCAGAGCGGTCCTGCTGAGGTACCAGGGGGTGTTCCCGTAGTAGTTCGAGGAGGAACTGCCGGTGCCGTAATCGAATCCGGTTCCGGTACCTTTGGTGAAGGTCACCTTCTCGATGTTCACGCAGTATCTGAAAGCAGAGTAACTGCTGGATCCAGCCGCATTCAGACTGATGGGGATAGTGAGTTCCGTCAGTTCGGTACAACCTGAGAAGGCACAGTTTCCCATAGAAGTGACGGTGTCCGGGATGACCACTGTCGTGAGTCCGGTACAGTTGGAGAACACATAGGATCCGAGGGCGGTGACGGAATTCGGAATGATGACCGACGTGAGAGAGGTACAGCCGGAGAAGACGGAGTTTCCGATGGAAGTGACTGAATTCGGAATAGTGACAGAGGACAGCCTGGTACAGCTGTAGAATGCATATGCTCCGAGGGACCTGACGGAACCGAGGTCTACGGTCGAAAGGGAGGAACAGCTTTTGAACGCATGCTCCCCGATGGATGTCACCGGACCGAGATCGACGGAGGTGAGAGCGGTAAGGTCGGAGAACGCATAATGTCCGACGTATGAGACGGAACCCGTGATGACGACAGATGTGATCGAACCGCGATACGAGGCCCAGGGGGGCTGAGTTTTTGACGAATAATCATTCATCGATCCGGAACCGCTGAGGGTGAGTACTCCGGTGGCGCCTTTGAAGTCATAAGTAACGCCAGAGCCGCAGGTACCGGAATCATCGGCGGCCTCGGCACTGGCATAATCGGAATCGTCTAACAGAACATACGCCGACACGCACACGAGGGTGGCGACGATAAACAGAACAGATCTTCTCATGAAAATACCTCAGATGGGGACTCCGGAGAAGGGGATCCCTGCGTTGCCGATGATGCCGGATCAGATGATTGGGGTATCACCGGGACAGATGTTCTTTCGCAGGACAGATCGCACATACAGAGCCTTCGTGACGGTCCCTGCAGATCCCCGGAGAGATGTGAACAGAACGGAAAAACCCGTTCGCCCCCGGCCCGTTTTAAATAAAGCGGGAAAGAGGACGGGACTTAACAGCGAAATAATGGGATGTTCGCTATTTATCGGTACCGCAGGGATATGACCCAGACATCCGGATGGGGGCGATCTCAGCAGGCATGGTGTAAGGGGATGTGGAGATAAGTAACACGAATTAATTGATTCGTAATACCTACGCCAATCGAACTCTGGAATGTAATGTTCTGGGATAAGAAGTGAAGGCCCTACGGGATCACAGCTCTCCAATGTGCCAGACGTCCCTTATAAATAATTTTAGACGAACCTTAGAAAATCCTTTCTTCGCAAAAACTGTAGTATAAACATACTTTTTTATCCCCTTCTTGAAATTACATATTATGGATAACAAGAAAGTTGCTATTCTGGCCATACTCGTCATCCTCGTGGTGGCGGCGTGCGGAGGATACTTCATACTCAAGGATGACTCACACAACGACAACAAGGAGAAGAGCGATGACAAAGGCGGAGATCAGGAAAAAGGTGGAGACGAAGAAAAAGGCGGCGATGAGGGCGGAGACGTGAAAGTGAACGGTTACGCCCTTCTCGATTCCAACAGTAATATCGTCAAAGGCCTCACTGTGAAAGAGACCTACAGCTACGGCAGCTACAACTCTGAGTCAACCACGGTCGTCAGTTCCGTCGCGGACGGAAAAGTGGCGTATTCCACGACTTCCAAGAGCGACGACAATACGGAAGATGACGTCAACAATTACAGAAGTGCATTCGGTTTCGAATTCTGGAATACCAAGCCCGACGGAGTGGACGTTCAGCAGGACGGAACCACATACACCATCAACGGATCCTTCACGAACACAGTGATGAGCACCTCCTACACCTATGAGAATCTGGTCGTCGGATACGACGGATCGGAAACGACCTCCGTCTCCGGAAAGATGACCACCCACAACGAAAAAGGCAACAGGATCACAGACAGGGAGACCACGTACAGCACCGAAGGTTCTACAGTCAAAGAGGCCCACAAGAACACAGCTGTCACCAGCTACAGCGATGTCGATGTCACCAAGTTCTACGGCAGGATCTTCACCCAGTACAATGCAGACACCTATGCATCCTACGCGACCGAATCTCAGGATACGGTCGGAAACGTGACCGCCACTGTATACACGGTCAACGGCGAAGTGAATTCCTACGATTACGAGAACATGAAGTTTTACGTCTACCAGGGATACGTGATCAAGCAGTCCGGACTCTGGAACGATAAACAGCTGGAGATCCTGTTCGAGATCTCCGTCGCCTGAAACTCTTTACCGGGGGTCTTCCCCTCGGTTTTGTTTTTATAAGATAAGAATAACAATGTGCCAGATGGTATGAATTCGTATAGCGCTTACTGGATCTCATGCCTTCGGAGGCTTCTCCTCTTCATCCGGACCGTCATTTTCAGGCCCTTTCGTCTTACTGTATCTCATGGCCGCAAACAACAGATCACGGCACATAGTGTCAGAAGAAGTATTTCGCGCCCTTGAGTACCGCATGGACGATGTGTCCGGCATCGAGATCAGCATCATTGCACCCCATTTGCGGAAAAGATATCAGGCCGCACACGTAAATGGGTATCGGAAAGGTGGAATCGGTTATAAGTAACACGATTTAATACATTCGTGTTACTCAACCAGCCCGCGTTATATCGGAAATCCTGCAAAGAACGGTCTCCGGCGCAGAAAATTCAATGTGCCAGATGTGAAAATTATGGGAATAGATAACACGAATTGATATGTTAGTGTTACTTATCCGACGTCTATCCTTCCGCTTCTCGGGGCCCTTCGGACCCGGAGGGCCGAAGGCCCTCCGAATACCGTCATATCCTAACAAAAACGTGCATCTGGCACATTCAAAAATAAACACAATAACAGGACATCCTCCGGACCCACCAAAGGGCCCGAAGGACTTTAAAAAAAGTTTTCTACAGATATCACTCGGTCTTCATTCCCATCCTCATGATGACTATAGCCAAAAGAACCACGAAGATCAGAGCGACAATGACAACGACACCGATCTCGGAATCATCTTCAACGATCTTACTGTCCGTCACGGCCCAATAGGAGAAGTGGTCGGTGGTGAAGGTCACGTATCCGTCCGCGTAGGAACAGTCCCCGATCTGAGCGAACTCCCCTTCATCATTGATGTAATACACGGCGACGTCTCCGGCCGTCTTTCCTTCCGACAATGCATAAGGTAAAGTGACGGTGATCTTTCCGTTGAATTTGCTGACGACCTTGTCATCTGCGGTCGCACTGAGTTTGAACAAGGCTGCATCTCCCACCTTCTGGGACTGTTCTTCGGTAAGAACGGATCTGTCAGCGGTGTCGGCCGAAAGGCTCACGGAGCTTCCCTCGGATATCAGGGTGGCGGCCGCCTCCTGACTGATCTTCAGCGTACCGAGGTTTCCTTTGATCTCGGTCTCCGCGCCTGCATCCTTGATTGTCTGCAGGGATTCCTTCGAAATGGAGACCTCGGTCTTCTTCTCTTCGGATGTGGTACTGATGGTGACGGTCTTGTTCTCCGAACCTTCGGAGGCGTACTGCTTCACTGTCTCTTTGAGCTGTTCGACGGCCTTGGCGACGGTGTCTTCGGAGACCGTTGTCCCGGCGGAGACGATCTCTGTGCTGACCTCCTTCGCCTTTCCGCTGTCCGTCTCCTTCTTGAGTTCGGTCTTCACGGTGTCGTCTCCGACCTTCTCCTCTTTGGTGGTGTACTTCTCGGTACTGACCTCGTTGCCTTCGGAATCCTTCTCGATGAATTTGGGAGCTTCGAGGACGGTGCCGCAGACGGAACATCTCTTGCCGGCGGCGTAGGAATCGTCGGCGGGGATGATCTCCTCCCTGTGTCCGGTGGCTGAGATGATCTCCTGTTCGAGAAGGATCTTTCCGCAGACGGAACATCTCGATCCGTCCGTGAGTCCGGCCTCGGTACAGGTTGCG
>CAVGRR010000048.1:0-12146 GCA_963631655.1 Eggerthellaceae bacterium | reverse complement strand
ACCTGATGATGAGGAAACACATGGGGCTCAACGACGACGGAAAGCTCGCTTCCGTTCTGATCGGATTCAATCTCATTGATAACGAGTGATCAAACAAATACAATCAGCCACTGTTCTCAGGCGATCGATGACCCGAGAATGGTGGCTGAGATCGATTTTATTTTTTTTGAGAAGCAATGTCCCAGCGGGGATTTTCTTCGGCCATAGACCGATGTATCCCGTCAAAATCTAAATTGTGAAGAATGGCGCGGAAAGAGAGATTCGAACTCCCGAGGTGAATCACCACCGGATTTCAAGTCCGGCGCATTGGTCCAGGCTGTGCCACTTCCGCGTTAAAGCCGCATTATCCAGGATTTATAAAACATCTTTGTGGGTTCCGCAGCCCGGAAGGTCAGTATCCGATGATATGTTGGAGCTCTTCAGGGATGTAGATCCACATACGACCGTCCCTGTCACCGGAATCAATGGGCCTGGAAAGAGAACGCACATCGCTCAGATCATAAGCGTAACAGGTGCTCTGGAAAGGCGTGGCGGCAAGGGGAACCTCGGAGCCTATGGACGAAAGATGCCATTCTGCGAACTCCTGATAGGTTATCGGCCTGATTCCTGTCAGAACCGCCGTACCGCGGATGGCACGGGACTCCTTCTCTACAAGTGCTATCGGTCCGCGGACATTGCATGGATGCATACGGGTGTCGTACCCCACTTCACCGTTCAGGATCTTATCAAGATAGACCTTCGAGAAAAGAAGCCCTTTCATGCTTGACAAGATGCAGGAAAGGGGATAAATGGTTTGCTGGGACACATAATGTTGAAGATTCAGACCTTGGATTGAAGGTACTTTTCCACGCGAGAGTTCAGCTTCTCATAATCCAGGTAGTCGCCGTCATCGCAGATGGCCAGGTCATCAACGGCTTCAGAAGCGTTGAAGAGGAGGGTGCGGTCAACCTTTTTGCCTTCAGCCTGGTCCTCGGAAAGAGAGATCTCCAGGTCTTCAAAAAAATCGATGGCCGTTTCGATCTGAGGCCCATCGAGAGGCATATGCAGTTTCATCTCAGAAAGGTAATCCGCGATCAACGCGATTGTCGCATCACTTGGTACTTTCTCTTTGTATTCCATTTTCAGCTCACTTTTTTGTTTTATTTCCCTTTTTCATTTCAAGTTCGGCTACTGTTTCCAAATGAACTTTATCGATATTATATTTTTTAGCGTCACGATCATTTAATGATGAATCGTAGTTGCATTCTTGTTTTCAGGATTGATCGCAACTTCTGATTCACGGTTGAGGCGTTTATATGATGGCCGACCGGTTGAATCATTTTTTACTGGTGTTTTTGCGATTGGTTTCCTGCACAGATTTCTTATCATTGCCTCATTGGGGATCCCCCTCTTAACCATCTTGTTCTGAGCATGGGAAGTTACATTGAATCTCCCTACTTTAACAGGACGTGTATTTGGTTTTGCCATTTGCTGGGACATTAGGTCCCAGTGATTGTGAAGCGATCTTACTGGGCCGTTCCGGGGAACTCCTTGGTCTCCTCCGGATACACATCCGCAGGCCAGTATGTCGCGATGGACTTGTTTGTGACCGCGAACCATACGGACTCCATCACCAGTGACACGGCGCACACCATCGCCGCCTCCGGATAAGACGAAAGCAGCAGAAGGCACATCGAACTTGCAAGACCGGAGTTCTTCCATACGGTGAAACCTGTGTAGATGACTATGTTGTCCCTGGGAACGCCCCTCTTCCTCAGGACGTACATGAACAGCGCACCCACTCCGAAGGTCCTTATCGCACACATCACGATGACAATGCACAGAAGACCCAGATCGTTCAGGACACACTCCCTGCACTTGCCGAAGGCGAACAGGATCAGGAGACACATCATGCAGTTGATGAACGTGACCTTGTACTTCCTTTCAATCTTCACCCTGCTCAGCGGAAAGTTGAGGATCACAGGGATTGCGATGAAGAGCACGATGTACTTCAGGATCTCCATCGGACTGATCGCATCTCCGATGAGATGGGAGGTCATCAGAGGGGTCATGACGAACGCGATGAGGTAGATGAAGACCATCGAGATCATCGCCATGGGCATGTTGCCTTTCATCATCAGCGCGATGGTTATGACGGAAACAGCAGAAGGAACCGCGGCTAGCATGACCCAGCCGTACCATACCGCTTCATTGGAATTGTAGAAGAACAGTCCCATGACCAATGCGGTGGCGGTGCTCAATACCAGACAGCACACGACGGAGAACAGAGCAGGCTTGAAATCCTTCTTGAAGTCCTCCTTGTGGATCGAAAGGCCGTGAAGGGATGCGGTCATCTGCATAATCAAAATAATGATCGACAGCTCCGCCGCTATGGATCCGACGGATCCGATGATCATCGCCAATACAATGCCCACGACGACGTAGATACGTACATCGGTTGCATAGTCCCAGAATGCCATGCCACTGGCATTTTATGGTCGTATATATACTGATTTTCTTCCAACAACAGCTTGATTAGAAGAGCTCACAAACCGGTCCGGCGCCTGAAGAAATCCAGCACCTGGGACATGTAGCTTTCCGGAGGAATGGTGTGACCTGCGCCCTCGACGGCGAAGATCTCCGAACCGGCGATCTTGCTGTGCACAGCCTCCCCCTTGTAGAACGGGGTCATAATGTCCTCGGTACCCTGGACGACGATCGTAGGCGAGGTGATACGATGCAGATACGACTCCGGATCGAAGGAGAATGTTGCCTTGAGCTGGTCGGAAAGTCCCTTCGGTTTACCCATATGATGAGGAACGGGCATGACCTTTCCCTCGGACTGGTATTTCTCGAAGACCGACTCGGGGAAACAGAATGCGTTGACCGCCACGCAGAGACTCTCCATGGTGGCCGAGCCCTCGTTGATCATCCTGGTGAACTCTCCGAGGATGTAGGCGGAACGGGCGGGACAGTGGCTGAAGGTGGAGACCAAAGCCTGAGCGATCACCTTTTCTGGATATCTGGCGGACAGAGATTGCAGGATTCCGGTGCCCATGGACCATCCGATCGCGTAGAATCTGTCGAAACCGAAGGAATGCATCAGAGCGACCGCATCATCGGCGATGTCGTCGAGGGTGAACTCTCCTTCGTATTCGGTCTCACCGACACCGCGGGCGTCCATGGTGACCACAGTGAAACCGTCCAGAAACGGGATCGCGTTCTTCCAGAATCTCCGGTTGGCGCCGAATCCGCCGACAAGGATGATCGGCGTGCCGGAGCCGAAGACATCGTAGGCGATCCTGACGTTCCCCAGATCTTTGAACATGATTGCTGGATTAAATCCTACTATTTAACGGCATTAACATCAGAAACCCCATTGAAATCATACGGTGAGTGCCCGGTTTGCTTTCGGCCGGACCGAGGTAAACTATTCAACGCAGCCACGGTGGGAAGTGCACGTTTTCCCTGATATCGTTTTTCAGCAGGGAAAGCTGTAAAAGGTTTGTCTGGGTATGTGATCATCCGTCCTTTTCAGGTGGATCTGTCGGTTGCTGTGAGCCCCGTTTGTTCGTATTGTTCGCAATACGCACGTCCGACACCTTACTGCTGAGGAGCATGACAGAGAACGGGATCAGGAACATACCCAGAAGTCCCAGAGGCCCTATATGTTCTCCGTAGAAGACGTATCCTACGATTATCGCGAAGACCACTTCCGTGACGGTGATGAGGTCCGCTTTGAATGCAGACAGGTATTTCATGCCGTTCATGAGCAGCCAATACGGAATGAGGGTCAACAGTATGCCTACCCCCAAGATATCAAGGACCACGCGGATCGAGGAGATGTGGTTCACCATATGGACCGGATCGATCATCGGCAACGCGATCACAGATGACAGGATGAATATGTACAGCATGGCCGTGTTGGTGCTCATTCCCCTGTCAAGAAGCACTTTGTTGCTCACCGCGTATGCAGCATAGCTTATACCCGAGAGCAACGCGAACGCCATACCTAACGGTTCTCCTCCGATACCTTTGTTCAGCATACCGGACACGAATATACATCCCACGAACGCGATGCACGTTGCCACCAGCTTTCTTACTGTGATCTTCTCATGGAACAGGATCACCGCCATGATCAGCACCCAGTAGGGGGAGGTCATCTGCAGTACGGTGGAGACCGACAGATGGATCTTCACCTGCGACGCGAACAGGAAGGCGTCGGATAACAGTTTGAACAATCCTGCTACGACCAGCAGGACCAGGTCGCGTTTCTTTACCTTAAACGCGGTACGGTCGACCACCAGCAGCACCACTGCCATCGCCAAAGCGCTGACGGCCGTTCTCAGGAAGGCACATTCCATCGGCCTGATGCCCGCATGCGCGAGACTGCGGCTGAAAATGCCCATGAAACCCCAAAGCAGAGCGGCAAACAGGAGTCCGGCGTATGCGGATGCCATATTTTTGTTGGCCATATCCGCGGTAAAGTCGACCTTATACTTATGTTGAATTCATCAATAAAATCCCATTGAGATCATACTGTAGGCACCCAGTCTGCCTTCAGCCTTATTGAGTTCGAAAGGATCAGGATTTCATGAAGAACCCGACGGCGTCCGCCACGGGGTCGTCGGAGGGGATCGCCTCGAGCTGCCTGGCGTTGCGGGAGGCGCGGTTGTCGAGGATGACCGCCATTCCCCTGTCCTCGGGGGTACGGATCAGACGTCCGATGGCCTGCCTCATCTTCCTCACTGCAGGAACCTCGCTGGTGTATTTCCAGCCCATTCCGGGACCGTATCTCCTGTCGAAAAGCTCCTTCATGGCCTTGATCTCCAGGGAGGGCGGAGGATAGGGGATGCCGACGATGATCGCAAAACACAGTTCATCTCCCGGGAAGTCCATTCCTTCCGCCACAGAACCTCCCATGACACAGACAAAAACTCCGTTGCGTCCGGCACGGAAACGTTCCAACGACTGCATGGTGCGTTTCTGACGGCCGGATTCCTCCCAATAAAGGTTCTTCCTCACCGCCTCTTCGAGATAAGGGCGCATGTCCCTCATGACCCTGTAGGACGGCATGAAGATCAGGATGTTCTTATCGACCGCGTTGCACAGCTGTGCCACGGTGCGGTTGAGACGGGCCTTCATCTCCGGATTCTTCTGCAGTTCGCTGTAGTTGGTGGTGAGATCCTTGGAGTAGACGACGAGCTTGTTCTCCTTGGGGAAGGGTGAAGGGTATGTGCGGGGGACTGCGTCCGCGGGAAGACCCAAAACCTTCGCGTAATTGTCGAGAGGCTGCAATGTTCCAGACATGTGAACTGCACCCTTTATCTGATTCATGAAACGGCCGATATCGACAGGGTCGATGCATGCCGCCTTCATGCTCGGGCCGTCCTCGGTGGCACGGATGGATTTGACATAACGGTCGGATGGGGAGTTGATCCAAAGGGCCAACAGGGTTGCCAGTTCGAGAAGAGGGGACGAAGGGGCATCGGTGTCTGAGATGGCCTTCTCACGGTCTTCACCCAAGGACACTGTGGTCTCGACCATCGGTTTGAGATCTGATATGTTCTTTCCGAGGATGCGGGCGATCTCCTCTTCCAGAGCAAGGGGCGGAAGGAGTGCCTCGGTGGTGTTGAATGCGACGTATTTCGTGGAAAGCACACCGGCCGCGGTCTTCACTGCTTTTAGGAAAGTGTCGAGGTTCACTCCGGGGCCGACCATCGGATGGTCGAAAGCGGAACATTCGTCCACGGCGGAACCGAGGATCCTGGAGGTGATGGTGAAACTCTCCTGTTCGCGGACGGCATCCATGAAGTTGTGGGCCTCGTCGACGATCAGAACAATCTCGGAAACGTCGACGCCGAGGTTCGTGAGGAAGTTGTTGCGGATGTCTGGGTCGATGATGTGAATGTAAGGGGCAACAACAACATCGAAATCCTTCATCATGGCCTTCTTGGCCTCATAGGGACAGACGTTGTTGGCACGGCAGTAGTTGTCGACCTCCTCCGACTTGGGGAAGTTCTTCTTGCAGTAGGCCTCGACGGAATCCACCATCGCGATGACCCTGGTGAAGTACGGACAGCCTCCGCTTTTTCCCTGCTGGGACTTCTGTTTTTTATCCGAACAGAGGGTGGAAAGTGCGGTCGGTGAAAGGGTCTCGAAATCAGGTCTCGCCTGCAGAAGAGGACAGGATTTGTTCCTTCCTGTGAGGGTCAGACCGGAGACGGGTTTGAGTGTGGAAATGGCCCTGAGCTCCTTCATGACCTGGTCCGATTGGGAGATGGTACGGGTGATGTAGACTATCTTCTTGCCGCGTTTCTTCGCATGTGCCAGAGCACCCGCCAAGGAGGTGATGGTCTTACCGGTACCGGTACCGGACTCGATGACGATGTGCCTTCCCTTGTCGAGTGCATTCTTGATGTCGGTGATGATGTCGACCTGCATCGCCCTCGGTTCGTACGGAAGATAAGGTGCGGATGAATTGACCTCATTGACGATCTTCGGTGCCGTCACAGTGATCTTCTTGGCCGGAGCGGCCGATCTGCCGGCCCCCGTTCCGCAGTTCTTACAGGAATTGGAACCGGGAAAGATCATCGAACCGCAGTTCGGACAGAACATCATTGAAGATCACCGGTCTGAAAGATGGGTTCCCTCTGAAGGTACCCGCATTTGACACACATCATCATAATGAGAGACGGATGGAAACCATCTATAAAAGAGGGCGGAGACCGGACATATCACAATTTCAGGGGAATATTATGAAGACCCAGAGTGTTGGAGTCGCCTGCTGCGAAAGCCACCAGTTCCGCTATGTGCATACAGGGTTTTCCGCCTTCGAACTTCTCGTATTTGGTCATGCAGAAGGGGCAGTTGAGGACTATGAAATCGGCATCTACACACTCCTCTTCCCTTTCATTCAGCATCGTATTGAGCGGGGGCTTCTTGGATCCGCAGCAGCCGTAGGTCTCGTTGAAGATGGTGAAGCCCATCTTCTCCACAACGGCCTTCATCTGCTTGTAATGGCGGTCCATGGAACAGCCGGGCTCGATCGCGACCTTGTATGATTTCGGAGAGACCGGGAGGGAATCGATGTTCTCGAACAGATATTCGAGAAGATGCTTCACCTCGGTACCGTCGTGTCTGAACTCGCTGGCACATCCGCCGCAGAGTGCTACCAGGTCGCCTTTCTCACCTCTGACCATCATGGTCCGGACAGGTCTTCTTCCCATCTCTCCAAGTTCGCTGAACATCGAAGGCATCATACAGCACTGGTTGTCAGAGATCTGATGCGAACTCTTTCCGATAGAATCCAATGCAACCCTGCATGCGTATTTGAGGTACGGAAGTCTGCTCTCGACCACACAGCCGGGAATGACACAGACATCATCGCCGTTCCATCCGGGCTCCATCTGCTCCTCTGCAGGAGGAAGGATGAACCTGTACCTCTGATAGTTCTCGTTGGGATGCTCTTCCTTGTAAAGTGCCAGACAGTCGCGCATAACGCGGAACGGATCGGTCCGGAAACAGACCTGTGAACACTTTCCGCATTGGATACAGAGGGTGATGTCCCCCACACCTGCCACCATCATCTCCTTCGGATCGAATCCTCCGTGTTTCAATGAAGGGCATACGGCGGTGCACTTTCCGCAGTTGATGCAGGTCTTGCGGAGGTGGTCTATCTCTTTCTCCAGGTCGATCATGAGATCCCGTCAGAATTCGATACCCACGCGGGCGTTGATCCCCTGGTCGAAGGGGTGTTTCACCAACACCATTTCGGTCACGAGGTCTGCGTATTCCTGCAGTTTGGGGGTTATTCCCCTGCCGGTGAGGACCACTTCGATGTGTTCCGGACGGGCCTTGAGCATGTCGATGAGTTCGGTATCGGTGATAAGATTCAAACGTACCGCATTCACCGCTTCATCGAGAACGACGATGTCGTATTTCCGGGTGGCCATCATATCGGACGCCTTCTTCAGCGCGTCCTTGGCGGCGAGGATGTCCTCCTCTTTCGGATTCTTCCCCACGAAATGGTCAAGTCCCAGCGAATGGAGTTCCACGTTCGGGAATCTGCCGCAGGCCAACTGTTCCCCGTACCCGTCGGAAGGTTTCAGGAACTGAAGGATCAGGACATTGAGTCCGCGTCCTGCCGCGCGGAATGCGAGCCCGAAGGCCGCGGTCGTCTTTCCCTTGCCGTTTCCGGTGTAGATCTGAACAAGTCCGAGTTCGGACCTGGCATCCTCTAGAGAATCCATATTATAACAAGCACGCTCGGGATTAATTAGGTTTACCGCTCACCTGTTGGGATTCACACTTCGTGATAGAACAGGATGATGTCGGAATATGTTCCGTCGTCCATCCTGAACCCTCCGGGGACTGTTCCGATCCTCTTGAATCCGCAGCGTTCGTAGAGGTGGATGGCGTGGATGTTGGAGGCGACGACGGCATTGAACTGAATCAGACGGAATCCCTTCTCATGGGCCATCTTGAGGGAATGGTTGACCAGCATCTCCCCGAGGTGCTTTCCGCGGATCTCGCGGGAGACGGCATAGCTGCAGTTCGCAATGTGCCCGCAGCGGCCGAGGTTGTTGGGGTGGAGGATGTACAATCCCAATACAGAACCGTCCTCGACAGCGACCCCGGTGAATGACTGTGATGAAAAGAAAACGTCCGCCTCCTTCTCGGTGAGAAGGTCGGTCTGAGGGAAGGCGACACCGTCGCTGACGACCTGGTTCCAGACATCCATGGCACCTTTGAGGTATCTTTCAGAATAGGGCTCGACTGAGATCATTGTATCAATGAAAACGGCAAAGGTTGGACGATGTATAAACGTCTGTTGAGAGACCGATGGAACCGCTCGAATTCTGTCCAATTATTTTTTACAATAATTGGAAAATAAAAATTGACAAACTTCACAAAACCCTTTATCGGCCTATATCTGGATATAAAAAATACGGTCTTATTTGTAAAATATATAGGCATACTTATTAAGGATAATTCGTTGAGACGGATGTAAACGATTTCCAGAGAAAAGTGAACTTATGGACTATGCCATTGCAATTTTATCGCTTCTCGCCGGAATAGGAGTATTCCTCATCGCCTGTACGATGCTGAGCGGGAACCTTGAGACCATTTGTAGTACTAAACTGAGAACTCTTTTTGCAAAGGCATCGGAGAAGAAGCTCGTCGGAGTCGGTATCGGTACCGTCGCCACGGCCGCCATCCAAAGTTCCGGAGCAACCACGGTTCTCGTCATCGGATTTGTCAATGCGGGGATAATGTCCCTGACACTGGCGGCCGCCATAATCTACGGAGCGAACATAGGTACCACCATCACCGCGCAGATAGTCGCATGGGGATCGAGCGGAAGTTCCGACCTCATCATGTATCTTTTCGCGGCCATGGCCGGTATCGGTGCATTCATCGCGGCCTACGGCAAAAAGGACCGTACCCGCAGCATCGGAAGCGTCATCGCCGGATTCGGTATGCTCTTCGTCGGTCTGGAACTTATGAGCGACGCAATGGGCGATTTCGCTCAGGAACCTGCCGTCAGGGAGTTCCTGTCGCATATCGAGAATGTCATCCTGCTTGTTATCATCGGAGCCATCCTCACCGCCATCGTTCAGAGTTCTTCCGTCATGACCGCGGTCATCATCGCCATGATCGGTGCGGGACTGCTCGACCTGAACCAGGGTATCTATCTCACCCTCGGATCGAACATCGGTTCCTGTATCGTCGCCATCCTCGCAGGTATGTCTAGCGGACTCAACGCCAAGAGGACAGCACTCATCCACCTGCTGTTCAACATCTTCGGTGTGATCATATTCATGGTGTTCGGATTCTTCATGAGGACCTTCACGGGCACCACCTTCGGAGACATCTTCTACGGAGTGTTCCCCACCCCGCAGATCGATCTTGCGATGTTCCACACCACCTTCAACGTCATCACTGTCATTATCATGCTCCCGCTCACCAGCAAGCTCATCGCACTGGTGACCAAGATTCTGCCCGGAAAGGACGGACATCCCGAGACGACAAACGAGGCACCCCACCTGTACTTCGTCGACGACCACATGCTCAAGACGCCTGCCATCGCCGTCGGAGAGGTTACCAATGAGATCACCAACATGGCCTCGACCGCTATGAAGAATTTCAAGATCTCCATCGAAGCGCTCACTACACTGGAGACCGACGACCTCGAAGAGTTCAAGAGGAACGACAGACAGCTCGATTATACCAACTAGGAACTGACCAAATTCCTGCTCAAACTGTCCAACACGAAACTCAGCGACAAGGACAGCAGCTATGTCTCCACGGCCTTCCGTACCATCACCGATCTCAAAAGGGTGGGAGACTATTCTGAGAACATCGTCGAATATGCGCAGAGGCTGAAGACCATTCACAACAACTTCTCCGACTACGCCTGCGACGAAGTGAGACAGGCGGAGACCCTGGTCGAGAAACTTTACGAAAGGGTCATCTGCGCCTATGTGAACAAGGACAGCGTGTCGCTCGATGAGGCCTACGACATTGAAGAGCAGGTCGACGAGCTCACTGACACCATGGCCGACAACCACATCAAGAGGATGGGAGAAGGCGTCTGCAGCCCCTCCGTCGGTGCCGAGTTCCTTTCCGCCACGTCCGATATCGAGAGGATCGCAGACCACCTCATGAACATCGGAAAGACCATCAAGGCCAACAACTGAAACTTTCACTCCCGGAGGCTGTGAAACATACACCTCCGGGAAATGCACTTTTATTCAATTCAACACTGCTTTAATTGGCTTTATTCTGCTGTAATTTCCCCTGAGAGACGGGAGAGCATAAATAACAAAAAACTGTGGAAAAAACAGCGGTAGTATAATATATTAACAGTTAGCTTTATATAGTAAGCCAAATATGGCTAGTCATAGTATATTAACTTTTATTGAAATGGATTCAATCTCCAGAAAAATAAAGTTGATATCCCGTAAAACCGGGCAAATCTCAGAACAACCTCTTGAAATTTGATTCATATTATCGAGGAATGACGATGGTTAGGGAGAAAGAAAAGCAGGAAACGATCGAAGTCTGTCCCGAATGCGGTAGCCACCACCTCATAAGAGATTATGAGAGAGCCGAGCTCGTATGTCAGGACTGCGGACTCGTTCTCGACGACAACTTCATCGACCAGGGTGCCGAATGGAGGGCGTTCGACTCCGAGCAGAGCGACAAACGTGCCCGTACCGGTTCCGCGATGACGTTCACCATCCACGACAAAGGACTTTCCACCGAGATCTCCTGGAAGAACAAGGATTCCTACGGAAAATCCATCCCTACTCGCAACAGGGCCCAGATGTACAGGCTCAGGAAGTGGCAGAAGAGGGTCCGTGTATCCAACGCTACCGAGAGGAACCTCGCGGCCGCACTTTCCGAACTCGAGAGGCTCTCCTCCGCCATGGAACTCCCCCGTAACGTCAGGGAGACCGCGGCACTGATCTACAGGAAAGCGGTTCAGAAGAACCTCATCAGGGGAAGGTCCATCGAAGGCGTCGTCGCCTCCTCCGTTTATGCGGCATGCAGGCAGTGCGGTGTCCCCAGGACCCTCAACGAGGTCTCCGAGTCCAGTACCATCAAGAGGAAGGAGATCGGAAGGACCTACAGGTTCATGACCCGTGAGCTCAAGCTCAAACTCCTGCCCACCAAGCCCCAGGATTACATCCAGAGGTTCTGCTCCGAGCTCAAACTCAGCGGAAACACCCAGAACAAGGCCATCGAGATCCTCAAGGACGCAACCGAGAAGGAACTCACCTCCGGCCGCGGACCCACCGGTGTCGCTGCAGCATCCATCTACATCGCCTCGATCCTCACCAACGAGAGGAGGACCCAGAGGGAGGTCGCTGATGTCGCAGGTGTGACCGAGGTCACCATTAGGAACCGCTACAAAGAGCTCAACGACAGGCTCGGAATGGAAATCACCCTTTGAAACTCAACAGCGGCCGGAGCACATCCGGTCGCCATCCTTTTTTATTATCTTGAGTTGTGCAGTCTCGTGTGCGCGCGAATAAGCGCATACGCATGCGAGGGTCAAACGACTCATTTTTTAAGGGTCAAGTGAAGTCGGCCGAATCAGATAAAAACAGAAAGCGTCCTGAAGTTGTTCATGCAACAAACCACATTCAGGACAAATA
>CAVGRR010000047.1:0-12157 GCA_963631655.1 Eggerthellaceae bacterium | reverse complement strand
AGAACAGAGAATATCGCATTCGTTCTTGTTTTCAGATCGTCCATCGCCACAGATTTAGGCAGTTTTTTAGATAAAGTTTCACCGTTTCCGAGAAGAGCCAGAGCTTTGAATGTTTCCTCACTGGAATTTTTCAGGAGTGTATTTAGGATGTCATTTCCGCTGGTCCCGGCCCAATAGGCTTCTGCATTGAAGTGGTATTTGACATAACTCAGAACACTCCAGGGGTTGTAGATCTCAGCATCTCCGAAACGGTATCCGTCGTACCATTCTTTGGCCTCTTCGAATTTCTCGGGATGCCCGTAATATGTGCAGAGCTCCTTGACCTCTGGTTCGGTGAAACCGAATCTTTCATCGAAATCTGTACTGAATATGTTATTGACTCTCAGATTGTTCAATCCGGAGAATATTCCTTCTTTGGCTATCTGCATAACACCAGTCAGGACAGCGAATTCAAAGTAATCATTGCCTTTGAGTATCGATGAGTAGAAATCCTTCAAGAATTCGAGAACTTCATCATAGGGCTCCGTGTTATATGCGTTGTTAAGGGAACTGTCATATTCGTCTATCAGAACAATCGGTTTGATTCCATGGTGCTCATAAATCATTCTGCATAGCATTTTGACTGATTCACGGACACGGGCTTCATCAAAAAAGAAGGGATCTTCTTGGAAATATAACATACGGATTCTTTCAGTTACTTTTTCGGAATCCTTCAGATATACAAAATCTGCGTAAAGAGTGGAAATCATTGTGCGGACTTTCGAAAGGAACAGATCATAATTCTTTACGGACAGATCTTTCATATCCAAATTGATGACAGGGTATGCACTGCAATGTTTTTCTGCTTCGGGATAATCGTTGATCTTCAATCCGTCAAACCAATTGTTTCCTTTGTATCTGATGTTGAAAAACGCATCGAGCATAGAGAGGTTGGTGGATTTCCCGAAGCGTCTGGGTCTTGTGAAAAGAAATACTTTGCCTTCATTCTTGAGAATGTCAGATATGAGTTCCGATTTATCTACGTAATAGAACCCTTTGTCACGCAGTTCTTTGAAATCATCCCTTCCTTCCGGTATTCCCATCCTTCTCCACTCCTCTGCCATGTTTTGTATATTGTTTCACCGATTATAAAAACAGACTGCAACCCCTCCGAGGTGCGCAGGGTTTTCTGTTTCACAGAAATCGATGTTGCTCAGAGGTTATAACTTTAACAGGGGGAGGTCACCGAAAGTGACGTATGGGGTTTCGGAGTCTGGCTATCCAAACCCCGGTTGAAATGAAGAACTTAGGAAAGGGGTCCGAAGACCCCTCAGGAAAATGAAAAACTCATTCCAATATGACCTGCTCTTCTTCTGAACCAGAGTACTTCTTCTTGAAAGCACGGGAGAGAAGAGGAGGTGCGATGATGGTCGATGCGACGGCCATGACGACGATAATGGAGTACAGTTCAGCGGAAAGCGCAGGTTCGTTATCGACGATCATGCTCAGACCGATGGACGCGACAATGATTCCGACCTCTCCGCGGGGGATCATTCCCACACCGACAATGTTGATGGAATCCCTTCCCAGGGTCTTGTCCCCGATCTTCGCACCGAGTCCGCATCCGATGTACTTGGAGATCACAGCGAGGATCAGCACGATGACGATGTCGAAAAGGACCTTCGAGCTTCCGAGGGCACTTGCATCCACCTTGAGTCCGACCATGACGAAGAAGTAGGAAATGAACAGGGTGGTGATGGCATCGAACTTGCGGCTGAGGCCGGATTCTTCGGCATACTCGGCGAACAGCATTCCTCCGAGGAACGAACCGATGATGGCGGCGAGACCGATCTCCTCCGCCAGCCAGGCGAAGAAGAAACAGGCGACCAATGCAAGCGGCAGGGCGTTAGGCGCTTTGCGAGGCGTTTCGCGACCTGCATTGGAACGGGTCCATGCCTCGACGATCCTGGGCACGAGGTACTTGGCGACCATGATCATTCCGATGACGAACACAACCGCCTCGAGAATGATGATTATCAATCCGAGGGCATCAATGCCTCCCTCGGAACCTGCCATTCCTTTAACGATTGCAAGTACCACCATTCCGAGCACATCGTCGATGACCGCTGCAGAAATGATGATCCTCGACTCCTTCTTGTCCATCAGATGCATGTCCTTGATGACACGCGCGGTGATTCCGACACTGGTGGCGACCATTGCCGCTCCGAGGAACATTGCGTGACGGAAATTGCCCTCGCTCAGCTCGATGAACGTGAATCCGAGGATGAAGGGAACGATGACTCCCAGGGTGGCGACCAACATAGCGGTCTTACCGGAACCCAGAAGGTCCTTCACGCGGGTCTCCAGACCCACCGAGAACAGAAGGAATATCACACCGATCTCAGAGAAGGTGTACAGGATCGAGTAAAGATCGTTCCCTTCAACACCTTTTGAAGGATTCTCCATTACAATGCCAAGAAAATCGAGCAGGGTGTCGCCGTTGAGGGCGAGATTCGCGATGACGATACCTGCGACGATCTCTCCGATGAGGCCGGGGAATCCGAACCTCTCAACGATGGCTGAAAATACGCGTGCTACGACAAAAATAACCAGCAGCATCATGATGATGGGTGCCAGCTCAAGTGTCTCCATACAGGACGGAACTTACGCAAGTATATATAAAATCGGAAAAGAAAAAGGTGGCCGTGAAGGCCAGAAAAAGGTTTCAGTGATTGGCGATGTGACGCATGTATCCGTTGTAAGTGGGGTACACGCGACGGATCTTGAGCTTGAAGGTGCACTCGGTCTTGTCGAGCACATCCTCGGGAAGAGGCTTGTTGATCTCCATCGAGGTCAGTGTCATCTCCTCGGACTCGCTCCTGAGCTCGGGGTAGAACGCCAGAAGGACATCGTCCGGGTTCTCGAGTTCGAGGGCGGGTGCAGTAGAGACATCGACCAGGGTGTCGACGGTGACAGGTTCCTGAACGGCACCGGCGGATGTGGCGGTGGCCTCGGCGGGAGCGACAGGGTTCGCGTATTCGGTGATCTGGATCTCCTGCATCACAGGCTCAAGGGGCTCGACCTCGATCTTCTTGGGAAGAGAGACGGTGACCTGGACCGGTTCGGTCTCCTGAACGGGCTCTTCGGCCGCTTCAGGGGCTGCAGGCAGGCTTCTGATCTCAAGCCTGGGCGGAAGTGCCAGCATGACGGTTTTGGGTGCAGACAGTGCGTAGGTTGCAGGAGTCTCCTGAACAGGTTCGACGGTCTCCTCGGCAGACTCGACCTCGACAGGTTCTGCGACAGGAACGACCTCTACGATCTCCTCGACAGGTGCTTCGACAACAGGTTCTGCTTCAACAGCGACCTCTTCGGTGACCATGGGCTGCTCGATGACCTCTGCAACAGGTTCTGCCTCGACAGCGATCTCGGCAAGCTGGGCTGCGACGACCTCTTCGGTGACCACGGGTTCTTCAGCGTGTGCGAGTGCGCATTCGACCGCGGATGCCATGATCTCGAAGTCCTCGATGACAGACTCGTCGACGGTCGCTTCGGGAACGGCCTCAACGACACTGACCTCGGGAACGACATCTACATCGGTGACGGAGACGACGGGTTCGGGCTCTGCGGGGACCTCGATCGAAACGGTCGTGTCCGCGACAGGCACCGCGATCTCGATGACAGGTTCTGCGGGTGCGACCACGACGGGTTTCGCCTCGAAAGCAGGAGAGGGTGCGATGCGCTCCTTCCTGATGATGACAGGTTCCATGTCGGCAGTGATCTGACGGGCAGGCTTCCTGATGGCGTTGATGAACAGGTCCGCGGGCGACTCTCCGGCGGGAGTATCGGCCAGGGTCCTGCGGTGACTGTAATTGATATTCTGTCTCGGTGCCGAGACGATGGTCGGACTGTATTCCTCATCCTCGTCGAAGTAGGAAGAGGTGCGCCTGGCGACGAAGATCCTCGCCTTTCCGTTGCCGGTCTCGACCTCGTGCGCTTCATAATCTCCAGCGCCGGTCATTCCAGGAGCGGTCTCGACGTCGATGTCGATCGCCTCTGAGTTCTCCTCAGATACGGCAGTTGACGAACGTCCGAATAATGCACCTAATCCTCCAAATAAGTGTGATCCCCACATCTGCATTCCATCCTTATTACTTCATAAGGTTCAGAATACTTAAACCAATCGGGGACAGATGTAGGACACTGATTTTCTCAGCTGCGGACGAACCTCACGTAGTCCGCCTTGCCGGAGGCACGGATCTCGTGCATGATCTCCCTGAGTTCGTCGGCCTGACAGCAGACGACCATGACCTCGAGGCACTTCTTGTCCTTGAGATGAGTGTGCACCTGGGTCTTTATCGATCCGACGTATTTCGCCTGTATGACACCCATCCACGGATCGGCGTGATCGTGGCGGACGGTGATCAGCACACCCTCGACGGTGTCGGTGAGGTCCTCGAGGTCCTGCAGCTCCGATTTGGCCGAATTTATGGCCGCGCGGACGGCGTCGCTGCGGCCCTTCAGACCGAACACTTTCTGGATCTGATCGAGGTCCTGAACGTTCTCGTCACTGAGGGAAATGCTGATAATGGACATAATGACCAATATGCCTGAAAAGTTAATAAAATTCTCTGAAATTAATAATAACTTTTCGACTTCGGTTGAATTGTTAATAACATCTTGAACAATTATTAATAATCGAAAACGGAGTCGTATTCTATGGATGAATTGCTCAAGGTGACGATCTTCGCGGTCGTCATTCTGCTGATCACACTGCTCGCGGGAAGGCTTCCCTTCCGCATCAAGAAGAGCCCAAGCAACCTTCACCTCCTCATCACCTTCAGCACGGGTGTGATGATCGGAGTACTTTTCATCATGCTGATGCCTGAGGCTCTCGAAAGGACCGACGATGCAGGATACAGTTTCGAGATTGCCAGTTATATGATCCTCATAGGATTCGTTCTCCTTCTGGTCATTGACTTCTTCGTGAAGAGATATCTTCAGGTGGAGGAGAACTGTGCCGAGGAAAAGACGCACACTGTAACTTCGTTATCCGCATTCGCAGGACTTGCGATCCACTCGTTCTTCGACGGTCTGGCACTTGCGGCCGCATTCGTCGCAGGTGAAGAAGTGGGTATCATGGTCCTCATCGCCCTGTGTCTCCACAAGGCGGTTGTGGTCTTCTCCCTCGCATCCACCCTTCTCATGTCCGAGAACAAGAGGAGCGCATGGAAGTTCATCGTGGCCTTCAGTGTAATCTCTCCTATCGCCACAGTCGTTTCCTACATCGGAATGAACTCCGGAAACATGGACTTCGCCGGACCCGCACTCTGCTTCTCGGTGGGAATCTTCATGTTCGTCACCCTGTGCGACATGGTGCCCGAGGCGTTCCACCACAAGGACAAAGGATTCGGACAGATCACCGTCCTCATTCTGGGTCTTCTGCTGGTCGCGGTCGTCTCCGCCATCACCAGCGCTCTGATGGGCGGACTGGAGATCTGAATCGGGGGATGACCCCCCGATGAAAACTCATTCTGTTTTACCGTATCTGGCACATCTCGAAACGAAGCGATATGCCACATCGGGATTGGAATAATAGTAAAGGTGCGGATAGCCTGCCACGAGGGTTTCGTCCTCGTGACCGCACCTGTACTCCTTCCCGGAGGTTTTCACTGCTTTCCAGGAGGAACCACAGTCGCTGCTGTCCCAATAATGGAACTCGTGGCCTCTGCAGCCGGTACCGAGCACCGAGTTTTCATCATCGGAAGTGAGGGTGACGTATCCGAAACGGGTCAGTTTCCCGGTGTTGTGCACTTCTCCGTCGATGATTCCGACCATGTCCCTAACGACACCGTCGGAACCTTCCATCTTCTTGTGAAGATACATGAACCCGCCGCACTCGGCCATGCAGGGCATACCTCCGAGGATCTTCTCCCTGACATCTTTCAGCATTGATATATTCGAAGATAGTGCCTCTCCGTGAAGCTCAGGATATCCTCCCGAAAAGATCACTCCGCAGATGCCTTCCGGCAGTGCTGGGTCTTTGATAGGAGAGAAGGGAACGAGCTCCGCTCCGCACTCCTCGAGAAGTGCCAGATTGTCTTGGTATGTGAAACAGAATGCGTCGTCCTCCGCGACACCGATCCTGACCTTTTCCTTCAGAACGCCGTGTTCCGGTGCAACCCCTTCGATGGCAGGCGCCCCATTGGCAAGAGCGATCAGAGCGTCGATGTCCAAGGTGTCCTCTAATATCGATGCGAGTCTGTTCAGGTCCTCTTTCAGAGATTCGATCTCCCCTGGAAGCACAAGACCCAGATGTCTGCTTTCGAGATTGATGTCCTTCAGTTTGGGAACGTATCCGATGACCTTCAGCCCCAATTCGGACTCGATCATCGGTTTGATGTCAGCGAACACCCCGGGGCTCATGTTGTTGAGGATGACCCCACGGATGTTGTTCTCGCGGAACTCCGTGAATCCCTTGATCACAGGCACACAGGACACACTGGCGCCTTTGCAGTTCACAAGGAGAACAACAGGAGCATCCAGTTTGCGGGAGACCTCGTGGGAACTCCCTTCGGTGGCCGCCGCACGGATCCCGTCGTAGAAACCCATGACGCCTTCGATCACGGAGATGTCGGAAGGTTCGGCGGATCTGCAGAAAAGATATCTCAAAGTATCATCGTCACAGAAATATGAGTCGAGATTCCGGGATCTGGTGCCGATGACCTTGGAATGGAACATCGGATCGATGTAATCCGGCCCGCATTTGAACGAAGAGACCTTCAGACCCCTGTTCACCAGGGCCTGGAGGATCCCGCAGGTGATGAGGGTCTTCCCGCTTCCGCTGGCAGGTGCCGCGATCATGAAGCGGGCGAGACTCAAACGGTCCGCCCCCTGAACACCGCTATATACACCGGATTCTGAGCGGTCATAAGGTTGTATCTTCCCAAATGACGCGCATTGGAGATGTTCACGCACACGATCTCCTCCTGCTCCACATTGCATGAATCGCAAAGTGCCAGCACCTCGGATATTGTTTCCAAGGTCACCGAATTAACCACGATCCTGACGGTCGGATTCTTGGAAAGCACCTCATTGACGATCTCCTTCAGATTGCCTGACGAACCACCGATGAACACATGGGTGGGGGCGGGAAGGTCCTTCATCGCCTCAGGTGCGAGACCGCGGACGACCTCGATGTTGGGTGTGCCGAACTTCCTCTTGTTCTGTTCTATGAGATCAGCGGCAGCAGTTTCCTTCTCGACTGCATATACGATTCCGTTGTAGGCGACCAATGCCATCTCCACGGACACCGAACCGGTACCTGCACCTATGTCATAAACAACAGACCCAGGACCGAGTTTCAGTTTCGCCACCGAGAGCGAACGCACCTCGGCCTTCGTCATGGGTGCGTCTCCGCGGATGAACTCCGCATCGGGGATGAAGATGGGATTTCTATCATCTGAACGGGGATTGAATATCAAGGCGGCACACAGTGCTCCGAGTTCGGAATCGAGGATCTCGGACGGTTTCCCGTAAACGTACTTTTCTTCTGGATATCCGAGGTCGCATCCCACTGCGACCTCCACCTCGGGAAGTCCGTATTCGATCAGCTGGGAACACATCTCGCGTACCCCCTCGGCCCCGTTGAGCAGGGTGAACACGGCAGGGTTGCGTTTCACGTTTCCGGCGATGTTCGCCATCTTCCCGTGGGCGCTCAGAAGCAGCACGTCCTGCCACGGAATTCCCGCTCTGGCACATAGGTACTGAACGGATGAGATGCCGCAGTGGAGATCGACCTGATACAATGAAGGATCTACCGTGGAAAGTATGGACTTGGCAGCGCTGTAGAACCCGACATCTCCTGAAACGAGGATCGCGATGTCACTGAACTCGGGATGTTCCTTCAGGTATGCGAAGATCTTCAAGGGGGCGTATTCGCACAGTTTCCTCTTGCCTGCGGCCTCCGGAATGTTGATCATCCTGTCGGCACCGACCACCAGGTCGGACCTGCGGAGAGCGTTGAGCGCGGCGGATGTCAGTCCGGTCCCGGGACCCACCCCGATACCGATCACGGACAGTCTGCGCGGTTTCCTTTCATAGGTGAATCCGAACCTCCGGGACAGTTCCTCCGCCACCGCATCGTAATCCTTTCCGGTCTCCTCGGTGGGCCTGCCGATGAGCACCACGGTGGCGCCTGCACGTTCGGCCGCACGCAGTTTCTCATCGAACCCTCCGGGCGCTCCGGAGTCCTTGGTCACTAAATATTTCGCCTTGGTCTGCACCAGCATTCCGTAGTCCAGTTCCTCGCAGAACGGACCCTGCATAGCGAAGAGGTTCCTTCCTTCGAAACCGTTCGCCGCACAGTCCGCGATATTGGGAGCAAGCGACAGAACACGGGCGAACACGCGTTCCCTGTAGTCCGGGATCGCCGTGAACTTGGCCAATTCCTTACTACCTGTGGTCAGCAGCACGTTCCCTTCAGCGTTCTTCAGGAATTCCACCGCGGATTCGGTGTCAGGCACACGCACGATCCCGTCGCCTTCGGCGGAAAGTCCGGGACGCAGGAGACGGATGTACTCCGCACCGGTGTCGGCACATGCCTCTTTAATGTGCCCTGTGATCCTCGTGGCATAGGGATGGGTGGCATCCACCACCACGGGATATTCCTTCATCAGCGACCGCATCTCCTCCGGGGACAGCGGACGTGAGGAGACCTCGACGTTCTCCCCCTCTTTCACGGAAGTGCGTCCGTAATCCGTGGCCACACAGGCGTGGACCTTCACACCGTTTCCGGCCAGAAGGGCGCTGATATCGCCTCCTTCAGTGGTTCCGGCGAACACCAATACCTTTCCTTTCAGATCATCACCTTGAAAAATCAATGGAGAATTCCTCTTTGGCCACTGCAATGGTCACTCCGTCGCCGGCGAACTTCCTGAGGACCAATTGCCCTCCGTCCGACAGTTTCACGGCGGAACGCTCGCAGACGCAGTCCACGCCTGTGACGGAATTGACAAATCCCGACCAGGAGAACTCACCTTCCACGGAATTGAGCTGCTCCGCAGAGTAGAACGTTATAGGAAGACGGTGAAGGGTGGCGAACTCCAGCAGGCCCGGCTCCTCCGATTTTATGTCAATGCTTGCAATGGCACGGATACGGTCGATAGAAGCACCGATCTTCTCCATTGCCTTTCCGAACATACATTCGATGTCGGACAGATGCGTACCCTTCCTGCACCCGATACCGAGGACCAGGTCGCGGGGGACGAGTTTCAATGTGAGTGGAAACGGAGTGAGTTCCTTGGATCCGATATATACTCCGGTGGGAGAATCCGCAGGTCCGGACAGTTCAGGCGGAATTTCCCCTTTTATCGGGACATCTGATACGAATCCTACCGGATCTCCGGCCAGAATACGGGCCTCGATCATCTTTGCATTATGGAAAGAGGTTATGGTCAAATTGTTATTGACCGCGAAGACATCTATGGCGATCTTGCCGTTGATATCGCTTGCAGTGGTCACCACAGAGATGGCACCTATGCTCAATGAAAGGATATTGGCGATCATATTGGCCCCGCCGATATGACCTGATAACAACGGAATGACGAAACGTCCCTTCTCATCTATGGAAAGGACGGCGGGATCCACATCCTTGCTCTTGATGAACGGGGCGATATGTCTCACAGCAATTCCGGTGGCCCCGATGAAGATCAATGCATCAGCGGTCTCGAACCCCTCTTTGGTCCAGTTCCTCACGGAACCTTCCAGGGCACGTATGCCGGCCCTGTCGGAGGTGGTCTTGGCGACCGCTTCAACATCATGTTTCCTGCAGACATCAAGAAGTTTCTGTGCCAGAATGCACCCGTTTGTCGAAAATGCGATTATCCTGATCTTCACTGTCTCAACTCTATCTTGCGTATAAGTTCCGAAGCGGAGGGACTCTGTCCCAAAATGCCGAATTCGGAGGAGAACGCCACCGCTCCGACCTCCAGGTCGCCTTTCACGCGGTGGCTCATACTGTACTCTATTTTCGGAATGAGGAACTCCATAGTGGGTCCGATCAGTCCCTTTTCATCAAGGACCTCCAATGCATCGTCGGTGGAGATACATCCGAGGACCTTCTTCGCGGTGCCAGTGTCCGCCCCTGCTAAAATTGCATTCGATGCGAGGATCTCCATCCTGGAGTCCGCATTGCGGGAGTGGGTGTTCATGATCCCACCCGCCAGTTTCACCAGTTTGCCGAGATTTCCTACAAGAAGAACTCCTTTGGCACCGGATTCCAGTGCCATATCGAGGAAATCCCCGATGAAATTGCTGCATTCAACAGGCTGCTGACCTTCCAATGCGGGATATTCCTTCACGAAATCCTTCCCGTAGTTGCCGGGCACAGTGAGGAGATACTTCCTCCCGTCGGCCATGAAGACCTTCATCTCCGCCTTTATGGAACCGAGCAGGGCGGTCTCGCTCATGGGTTCCACGATACCGCTGGTGCCGAGGATGGATATCCCACCGACGATACCGAGACGGGGGTTGAACGTCCTTTTGGCGATGGTCTCCCCTTCGGGGACAGAGATCATAATATCAATACCGCCCGAATGCCCCAGAGCGGAACAGACATCCTCCACACATTCCACGATCATGTTCCTCGGGACATGGTTTATGGCGGCGTTGCCGGGGGGCTGGTCGAGACCTTTTCTGGTGACCCTTCCCACACCGATGCCTCCGTCCACATACACCCCGTCGGATGATGAGAACCTCGCCTCCGAAAAGATCAGGGCGCCGTTGGTGTCGTCGGAATCGTCCCCTCCGTCCTTGCGGACCGCGCAGGAAACAGCATCCTGGGACATGGAGATCTCCTCGATCGGAACATGTATCGTTATGCCGCGCGGAGTGAGAAGTTCCACCTCCGCGACAGTCTTTCCTGACAAAAGCATCTGCACTGCGGCCTTGGATGCGGCGGCGGCACAGGACCCGGTGGTGTAACCGCGTCTGAGCTTCCTGCCACCGACAAAAACATACAGCATATCTTCGTCAATAGCGCCCAATGAAATTCCCCGTCGGATTATATGGTGACATATGCAATGGATTATAAGTCCTATTGCACAGAAATGGAATGAATACCTCTTCTGCAGGCTACAGGAACTGCTGAAAGACTGTTTTCCAACAGGATATGAATTCAGTCCGAAAAATGATAATTCCCCAGGTTAACACATTGAAAGATATGCGGGGATTGATACGGATTGGGAACTTACGTTAAATACCCAGACTACGATGGGGCGGTGTTTTCGTATGGAATTCTTAGACAATCATTCAAATATCCTTCGGCCGACAGAACTGGCGATTATAGTTGCCTGTATCCTGGTCAACGTGTTCTGTGCCTACGGATTCCTTACGGACATGACCAACGAATGGATGCTGATGAGTATCACCCTCAACCTCCTTGCATCCATCAACGTCCTCATCATCACCGCTGCCATCGCGCTCGACAAACGCAAGACGATACACAATGATTTTCAGATGCTTCTGTTCACCATGGCGGCCGGGGCCCTGATGTTCGACAGCCTCACGGGATACCTCGAAGGCGTAGGAAATCTGGCGACATGGAACTACTTCTCCTATGTGATGAAGAATCTCCTTTACCTGTTCGTTAGCGGACTGTACATGAAGTTCCTGTTCACCTCCATCGGAGTTCCGGCGGAAAAGACGAAGAAGTTCTACTGGATCGCGAACGCGATCATACTGTTCGCATTGGTCCTGGTGGCCACCAACTTCTTCACGGAGATGCTTTTCGATGTCGATGATGCAGGCCACATCGCCCGCGGGACCTACCGTCCCCTGTTCATGCTGTGCCCTATGGCCATCGGGTCCATGGCCCTGCTGTCCACGTTCAAGTACGATGAGGATCAGCGCGAAAAGATCGTGGCCGTCATCCTGCTGATATCGACCTGGGCCGTGTTCTTCCTGGACTATCATATCACGGACCTGTCTCCGATCTATCTCATCCCTGCAATGGTGCTGATGATATCCTTCTCGAACAACTACATCTACCGCAGTGAGGTGCTCTCAAAGAAGGAGATCCTTATCGCAAAGAAGAACAGCGAACTCGCTGATCTGAAGTTCAATGCCATGGTCACCCAGATGCAGCCCCACTTCCTTTACAATGCCCTGACATCGATTGTGA
>CAVGRR010000046.1:0-12434 GCA_963631655.1 Eggerthellaceae bacterium | reverse complement strand
GACTTACAGCATATATAACCGCTTTGACGACAACGTGAAGACAGGGCGAAAATAGCGAAAATCATCAAAAAATGAAGAAAACCGACGAAAACAATGTCAGGTTTTTGTCTGTTTTCCCATACCCCCAGACAACACCCTCCGCGACAACCATTATATGAGTATCCTCAATGCTCATGATATGGAAGAACAAAGGAACGGCCTCAAAGACCTCGTCGTCGGTATCATCGTCGGCATCGCCTCGATGCTCCCCGGCATCAGCGGGGCCACGATGATGGTGGTCTTCGGCCTGTACGAACGTCTCATCAGGGACCTCGCCAAACTCAAGGTCTATCTCATCAAGGACTTCAGGTTCATCGCGATCATAATCATCGGTTTCGCCATCGGTACCGTCGTATGCGCCAAACTGCTCAACCAGGCCCTCGAAGACTATCCAGTAGAAGCATTGATGCTGTTCCTCGGTCTCATCGGAGGTCAGTTGCCCATCCTCTGGAGGACCGTCCGTTCCGATGCGGTAAAAGAAGAACGTTCCCTCACCGATTCGAGATGCATGCTTGTCTTCGGCATCGGTCTTATCATAATGATCATCATGGTCATCTTCGACATCTTCTATCATACTGACGATATTGTCATCAATCACGACGCGACCGGTTTCATCATTATGATCATAGTGGGAGCTGTCGTTGCGGTTTCAGCAATTCTTCCCGGACTCAGCCACTCCACTTTATTACTGGTACTGGGTCTTATGACCGCCTTCACCAAGGCCATCTCCGACTTCGATTTCGTTTTCATCGCCGCACTTGCCATCGGTCTCCTTGCCGGAGTGTTCGGATTTGCAAGCGTGATAGACAATGCATTGGAGAAACACCATCTTCTCACTATGCTATTGATCGTCGGACTGACCGTCGGATCTCTGTTGGTCATCGGATGGAACGTCATCGACAGTTACAACGGCATCATCGATGCCGTTGCCGGTGTTGTCTGCCTCATCGTAGGTCTGGCACTGAGCCTTCTTTCGATGAAGTTCGAAGACCGCACCGCAAACGAAGCTCTCAAAGAATGATGGTAAGAAGGGTCCGCGCGAGGATGGACTTGGATGGTAATGCGCGGGCCCGGGAAAAGCCATGATTGGGGATGCACTTTTCCTGTGAGATAAGATTGGCACAGGAGTATTTAAGCCGAAGCGGGGGAGATGGCCGAAAGTGAGATCTCCCCACTTTCAATGATAACGGCGCATTTTGGCCGCGATTCCCCTCTTTGACTGTTCCATCTCCTCTCCGCACATCGCTGCGACGCCTACTCCTCTGACCTCGCCGTTGCAGACCGCGACTATATCATCGCCGATGCGGATGTTGTGATCTGCTTTCACCACACCTACTGCGAAGAGACTTCCCTTGATCTCGAAGTCGGTGATCTCCACCACGTTCTTGTTATCCTTTAGAAGGACCTCTCCTCCGTCCGGAGTGAGGGAGAACATTCCCCTCTCGGCGCTCATCATACCCATCTGGTACTTTTTATTATCCACTTCACGCACGAGTTTCCAATAGGGATATTTCCCTATGGCGGAGGTCTTCTCATCCATCAGATCGGTAGCGACCTGATTCCCGAACTGGAACGAAAGTGCGGCTCTGGCACATTCCTTACGGTCCTCGTCCCACCTCACGGGTTTCATGTCCTTGGTGGCCTCTCTCAAGGCCTTGTCCAAGTTGGATAAGGAAGCGGGAGATACATTATCTCCAACAACGGTCTCGACCATATCGGGACATACCTCCCTCACCAGCTCCGTATCCTCGCCGAGATGGCATACCACCTTCTCGTAGTGATGTTTCTCCATCAGTTCCCTCAGCATGGAACGGATCATCGCCTTCTCCTCGGGCTTCCATTCCCCGGTGACCGGGATATCGTAGGAGTTCGCAGGGAAGAACGCGTCCAATTCCCTCGGAACGATACCCAAAGGAGAGGTGACGATGACCTCATGGACCAGGGTATCGTGCTGCGCGGTGTGGATGGCCTGTGCGAACAGCCTGTGGCTCTTCGAGATATGATAGGGTTTCTTCGCCGAACAGGGCAGCAGGAGAAGGACCTTCTTGTGCTCCGGAGGCACATACCTTTCGGAAAGGGTCCTTCTGTACCTCTCGGTCTCCGGCCTGCGGAGGGACTGGGTCGAATTGCAGGAGAACCTTCCTCCCGCGATGGTGCACGCCTCCTCCTGATATTCATACCCCATATCGTCGAAGCATCTGAGGGCGGCGACGAGTTCAGCGGAAGAGAAGGACCTCTGGTCCACCAGTTCCCTCAGCCTTCCCGCCTTGGTGAATATCTCGATCTTGGAGATCTCCCTGTCCATCTCCTCCACATTGGTCTCGGAACAGTCCTCTCCGCTGAGGAGCATTCCCTCGGGGATGAGCCTGCGGCCGGTGACGCCGGCCGCCCTGGCGAACCCGTCGTCGAAGAGGTCGACGCCCATGTAGGTCAACAGTGCCAGATTGTCAGGTTCCGCTATTCCGAGGATACAGACCAGGCGGTTGAATCCTGCTGCCTTGCGTACCTTCATGATCTGGTCGACCATAACACGGAAGTTGGTCTTGATCTCGAATCCGTTGGGAACGACGACGACCTCACAGGAATCGGGCAGGATCTCGTCCCCGGTGACCGGGAACCTCAGCACCGATATCGATCCCTTCGACATAGGCTGGCACATTGTACCCGAAGAGGCGGTGGTCTTGATCTCCGGGTCGACGGAGATCTCGTCTCCGAGGATATTGACGACCCTTCCCGCATCTTTAAGAATAATACCTTCGCCGTTCTTCAGAACGGCGGGGGTGCGGAGACATCCCTCCCCTTTCCTGTATTCGCAAATCCGTCCGCGCTGAGACCTGCACACGACGTCCAACATACCTGCCCATCGGTCGGACGTAGTTAAAATCTTGTGTATAAGCAAGGTCCACCAGGTGCTTTTCCGAGTTTCCAATTCTATTCACAATAATAATGCAATTATCAGTAATCAAAACAATTTATTTTCAAACTATTATTCAAAGATTACATTTTTCCAACCGATAATAGATATTCATTTACAATATATTCACATAATCAACGTATCGAATACTGAATTACCCTTGTATATGAATGTTTTCGGTGTTTTACAAATATCCCGCACCGCGTCTTCATTTCGAATACCAGCTGTGCAACAAAACCGGTGTTCGGCATCACCGTGAAGGTGAATGCCTGATACGACTGAATAACATCCTGAAAAGGAGATGGTAATATTTACAGAATAATAACAAAGGACAGGTCCCTGAAACTCGGGACCGTTCTCATAATCCTCGCTGTCGCCGCCTCGGCGATGGCGGCACTGTTCGTCATCCACGCGGAGGCGGACAGTTCCTCCGCTGAAATAACCGAAAGCGGACGTTGCGGACCCGACGCATACTATGTGATATACTCTGACGGAACCCTGAAGATCGACGGCTGCGGAGAGATGTACCACTACAACGGCCTCGAACGCGCCCCCTGGTACGTTCACCGCGATGTGATCAACAACATCATCATCGACGATGACATCACCCAGCTCGGAGCCTGGGCGTTCGTCGGACTGACACATGTCACCGAACTCACCATTCCGATCACCCTCGACACCGTGGTCTGCGCCGACAACAGCGCCTTCGCAGGCTGTTACAATATCGAAACTGTATACCTCACCTGCGGAAACGACGGATACGGATTCGATTACGCCGCAAGCTACGGCTACAACTACTGGTACCAGCTCACCCCCTGGTACCAGAGCAGGGACAATATCAAAGAGATCGTGTTCGAGGACGGCATCACCCACATCGGAATGAACGCATTCCGCGAACTGAACATCACCTCACTGGTCATTCCTGACAGCGTGACCTCCCTCGGAGGATACTGTTTCTACGACTGCAGGGAACTGACCGACCTGACCGTCCCGATGAGCCTCGACACCATCGGAGATGAGAACTTCCCCGCATTCTGGGACTGCACCGCGGTCGAGAACGTCAGGATCACCCGCGGAAACGGAACGGCATTCGACTACGAATTCGGATCCAGGTCTGCATACACTCCCTGGAACATCAACCACAATGTGGTCAAGAACATCATCATTGCGGATGATGTCGTTTCGATGGGACTCGCCATGTTCGAAAACACCTCCATCGGAGAGCTCACTGCTCCGATAAGTGCGGAGATCCAGGCCAGCGGAGCCTTCCTGTCCGCCCCCTTCGGCGGTTACCCGGCCCTTGAAAAGGTCACGATAACCAAAGGTACTGGTATCGGGGCCCACTGTTTCCTCTTATTCCCCTACGGTCCCTGGTACAATGCACCGAACCTCAAGATCCTGATCATCGAAGAAGGTGTCACCTACATCGACGATTATACCTTCGACAGGTGCTGCGCCGAGAAGATCGTCCTCCCGAGCTCGCTGAAGACCGTCGACGGGTCCGTGTTCTGCAAGTGCAAGGTCAAGGACCTGACCATCCCGGTCACCCTCGACCTTGTGGCCGATCCCGATTTCCCTGCATTCGACGGATGCGAGATCGAGAGGTTGACCATAACCGCCGGAACCGACGGTATCGGAATCGATTACCACAACGGTGCTCCTGTATGGTGCACCTCGGACTGGAGGATATCCGAGATAGTCATCGAAGAAGGTGTAAAACACATCGGGGCCCACACCTTCAACGGATACACCTTCGTCGGAGCGGACGGGAAACCTCTGGAACCCACCGCGGAGAATCTGGGCGGACACACCTTCACCGGAACCGACGGTGAGATGCATATTGTCGAAGAGAGCCAGGAGATACCTGCAGACCCTGTCTGCACCGACCTGACATCTATCGTGAAGACGGATGAGGTGAAGTGCTGCTGCTGAAACAATGAATTCTCTAGGAAAGGGGTCCCTCGGGACCCCTCCCGCCCCGTCTGGGACATATACCTTTCAGACAGGGCGGAAACCCATTATCTGTCATCGAACCCCGCAAGAATGAACTGCTGAAAAGGAATGATATGGCCTGCAGAAAAATCAAACAAAACAGTTCGCTGAGACTCAGGAACATGCTTGTAGCTGTTGCCGTCATCGCTTCGGCGATGACGGTGCTTTTCGTCCTCCACGCGGAGACCGAGGATTCTTCTGCAGAGCTTATAGATGGCGGATGGTGCGGACCGGACGCCTGTTATTACATCTATTCGGACGGCACCCTCGAGATCAACGGAACAGGCGAGATGTGCGATTACGGAGGTTACGTGCATGCCCCCTGGTACGGTTACCGCGATAACATCATGAAGATAGTCATCAGCGACGGCATCACGAAACTCGGAGAATGGGCGTTCGTGGACTGCAAACAGGTCAGGGAGCTCACCATGCCCATCTCCCTCGACAGCGTGGTCTCCGAGGACCATTCCGTCTTCGAGAAATGCTACCATATCGAAAAGATAAACTTCACCCGCGGACAGACCGGATACGGATACGATTATTACGCCTACCCCGGGTCCGGTTCGTGGTACCAGTGCACACCCTGGTACGAAAGCAGGAACTGCCTGAAGGAGATAAACTTCGGTTACGGCATCGAACACATAGGAAACGATGCGTTCCGCGAACTGAACATCACGAAGGTCATACTTCCCGACAGTGTCACCTCGCTCGGAAGACACTGTTTCTTCGACTGCACTGAACTGACCGACCTCACCATCCCCGTGAACCTCAACTCCTACGGCGACGAGGATTATCCTGCATTCCAGGGATGCATAGCGATCAACAGCGTCACCATCACCCGCGGAAACGGAGTGCCGTTCGATTACGATCTGTCTGAGGCGAAATACTTCACGCCTTGGAACATGAATCCCGACATCGCAAAGACCGTGGTCATTTCCGATGATATCCTACATCTGGGAAAATACATGTTCTACACATGCAACATCATAGACCTCACGATCCCGATCGGCACAGACTGCGCCCAGGGTTCCCCGTTCCTCTCTATCAGATCGGATTCTCTCGAGAAGGTTACCCTGACAAAAGGTGCCGGAAGAGGACCCGATTACAATGACTCCACCTGCAAATACAACCCCTGGAACGGTACACCGAACCTGATGACGCTTGTCATCGAAGAAGGTGTGACCCACATCGGGAACAACGCCTTCCGCGGCTGTTATGCAGATACGCTCATTCTTCCGGATTCACTGTATTCTCTGGGAGAATATTCGTTCAAGGACAGTACCATAACATATCTGACCCTCCCGATCAGCCTCAATGCGGTATGGATCGACGGATATCCCGCCTTCGACTGCGTGAAAGGGATCGAAAAGATCACATTCATTCCCGGCACAGGGTACGGAAAGGATTACTGCGCCTACGACGACGTCGACAACTGCTGGTACAAGAACACCCCCTGGTACCTGTGCAGGGACACTCTGAAGGAGATCGTGTTCAAAGACGGTATCAAGCACATAGGATCAGATGCGTTCCGCGAACTGAGGATCGAATCCGTCGTCATCCCCGACTGCGTCGAATCCCTGGGATGCCACACATTCTACAACTGTTACTATCTGACTGACATCACCGTCCCGATCACCCTCGACTGTGTCGCCTCCGGCGCATACCCGGCATTCGGAGAGTGCGATATCGAGAACGTGCATTTCACCGCCGGAGCCGACGGGACCGGATTCGATTATTACAATGACTATTTCCCGCCCTGGGCGAAATTCGTCAGGACACCCACGACCCACCTGACCTTCGACAGCGGCATCGTCTACATCGGGCATGACACCTTCTTCGGGTACACATTCTACGGGAATGATGGAATTATTGAGCCTACAGCGGAGAATCTGAGCGGAAACTCGTTCGCAGGGATGGACGGCAACATGTGGATCGTCAACTCTGGAACAGAACGGGCCACATCAGATCATAGTTCCAGTGACACGGGACCGATCCTGAAGGCAGACATCACTACAGACATCAGACGTCTGTGAACAAACGGAGGTTTTACCATCTATACCAAGATCAGAACAAACAACTCGCCAAAACTCAGAACAGCCTTGATCATCCTGACCGTCATCGTTTCCGCTATGGCGGTGCTCTTCGTTCTTCACAACGGATCGGACAATTCTTCTGCAGAGGCGACCGAAAGCGGTCAGTGCGGACCGAACGCCTACTATACCTACTCAGACGGAACGCTGGAGATCAGCGGGTCCGGCAGGATGTACGACTATGTGAACGAACGCGCACCATGGTATGACCATCACAATGATATTATCGAGATCATCATCGGTGACGACATCACCGGTCTGGGACGGTGGGCATTTTACGAGTGTTGGAATTTATACGCACTCACTATACCTATCACTGTCAACAGCGTGGTTTCAGACACTTTCCCCGCCTTTCAGTGGTGTCCCAATGTCGTAAAAGTGAGCTTCACTCCGGGAAACGGCGGTTGGGGATATGATTATGCCGCATACAACGGTGGCGATTCCTGGTATGCTGTTACACCCTGGCAGTTCAAGTCTCACCTTTATGAGATCAATTTTGCGGACGGCATCACCCACATCGGAAATGATGCATTCCGCGGACTGAAACTCACAAAGTTCGTACTTCCGGATTCAGTGACATCTCTCGGGAACCACTGCTTCTTCGACTGCACTGAACTCACAGATCTCACCATCCCGGTGAGCCTCAACCCCTACGGAAACGAGACATATCCCGCATTCCAGGGATGTATGGCGATCAAGAACGTGATCTTCACCCGCGGAAACGGAGTTCCGTTCGATTACTCCCACTGGTGGGGGGGTGCTTACAATACGAAACTCGCCCCATGGAATATGAACCCCTACATCACAAAGAAGATCGTCATCTCCGAAGATGTCTCCTCCCTCGGAAAGTACATGTTCTTGGGGTGCAACATCGGCGAACTCACCATCCCGGTCAGTGTGAAATGCGGTGACAGCGGGGCATTCCATGTCAACAGCGTGGGATACATCAACCTCACCAGGCTCACCATCACCAAAGGCAACGGATACGGACCCGATTACACTGCGGACACATCCAGATGCAACCCCTGGAACACCGCTGCGAAGATCGACCTCATCACCGTGGAGGAGGGCGTGACCCGTCTGGGGGCGTACATGTTCTACGGGTGCGTCGCATCTAAGATCGTCCTCCCGAATTCACTCAGCGGATTGGGTAAGCAGACATTTGCACATACCACAATAAAGGAACTGACCCTCCCGATCAGTCTCAACGCGGTATGGCTTGACAACAAGGTCCCTGTACAACATATGGACACTTACATGTGCGCTTTTGACGAAGTGTCCGGATTGGAGAAGATCACCTTCACGCCCGGCACCGGATACGGACAGGATTATGCCGCGTACTCCGGAAAGAACTGCTGTTACCTCTACACCCCCTGGTACATCTGCAGGGACACCCTGAAGGAGATCGTGTTCGAGGAAGGTATCAAGCACATCGGATCGGATGCGTTCCGTGAGCTGAACATCACTTCTCTCGTGATCCCGAACAGTGTGGAATCTCTGGGATGCCACACATTCTACAACTGCAGTAAGCTGACAGACCTCACCATTCCGATAACTCTCGACAGTATCTGTTCGGAAAGGTATCCCGCGTTCCAGGGATGCGATGCGGTCAATGCCTTGAGATTCACCATCGGAACCGACGGTGTCGGATTCGATTACGGGAACTATGCACCTTTCTGGTGCACCCCGTACCGTCACCCTGATGTTATCACACTCGACCGCGGGATCACCTACATCGGCACCAAGACCTTCATCGGATACACCTTCATCGGATCTGACGGGGAGGTCCTGCAGCCTGTTGCGGAATGCCTGAGCGGACACGTCTTCATAAAGGCCGATGACGGAACATATACGGTCAGTCATCCGGCGGCCGCAACGGGTGATCCGACAGCCGCCGTCTATACGGGCATCCGGCGCCTGTGAACAAAAGGAGGTTTTAACATCTACACCGAAATCAGAACAAAGAATTCACCAAAACTCAGAACGGCCTTGGTCATCCTGGCCGTCATCGCTTCTGCAATGACGGTGCTGTTCATCCTTCATGCGGAAACAGAGAATTCCTCTGCAGAGCTCATAGATGGCGGATGGTGCGGACCGTACGCCCATTATTATATCTATTCTGACGGCACCCTGGAGATCGACGGTTCCGGCAGCATGTATGACTACAACGGTTTCACACATGCTCCGTGGTATGATCACCGTGACGATATCACGAAGATCGTCATCTGCGATGGTATCACAAAACTCGGAGCATCTGCGTTCATAGGTCTGAAACATGTCACAGAACTCACAATGCCTATCACCACAAACAGTGTGGTTTCCGACGCATTCCCTGCCTTCGCAGGTTGCTACAGGATCGAGAAGATCAGCTTCACCTGTGGCTGGAACGGGTATGGATACAACTATGCCGCATACCCGGATTCAAACGCCTGGTATCAAAACACCCCCTGGTACGAGAGCAAGGACAGCCTGAAGACCATCACCTTCGCCGACGGGGTTACCCACATCGGTTCGGATGCCTTCCGTGAACTGAACATCACGAAGGTCGTTCTTCCCGACACCGTGACCTCCCTCGGAAACCACTGTTTCTTCAACTGCACTAAACTGTCCGATCTCACCATCCCAGTGAGCCTCAACTCCTACGGAAATGAAACATACCCCGCATTCCAGGGATGTATGGCAATTGAAAACGTGACCTTCACCTGCGGAAACGGGATTCCGTTCGATTACGTCCCTTGGTGGGGAAGCTCCGACTGCTGGAAATTCGCCCCCTGGAACATGAACCCCGACGTCGCAAAGAAGGTCGTCATCTGCGATGATGTCGCCTCCCTCGGAAAGGATATGTTCCGCGAATGCAACATCAGTGAACTCACCATCCCTATCACCGTAGACTGCGTGATATGTGACGGATGCCCTCCCTTCGCATATTGCTGCAAGATCGAGAAAATCCGCTTCACCTGCGGAAAAGACGGACACGGATTCGATTACACCGGAGAAAGAAAAAGCGAAGTATGGTATCAGCTCACCCCCTGGTATCAGAGCAAAATGTCCATAACGATGATCTCGTTCGATGGTGGGATCACTCACATCGGAGCTCATGCCTTTGACGGATTTTTCTTCTACAATCCTGACAGGATACCGGTGGATAATCATGCAGCAGCTCTGAGCGGACATACCTACATCGGAGATGAAGGGCACCTGTATACTGACGAACGTGTGTCCGATGCTCAGGTGAGCTCCGTGACGGATTGCCTTGCCGAAATCGACTACATAGACCGGTTCCACTTGTGAATGGATTATCATTACAGGTACCCGACATCGATTAAAACCAGATGGGGGCTCCCGCAGGGAGCTCCCATCACAACATTTTTCGGGGCCTTTTTCCCTTGAAATCGGATAAATACTGTTTCAAACTAAACCACATTTAATTGTAATAACTTCGATGTTTTTCGAATTATAGATTAAATCAACACTTAATAATCGTTTATTATAAAGTGACCGTTACCAATTGTCTGCAAATTTTCTGTAATTAATCTTGAATTCCTCTTGTATATGAAGATTGCCGGGATTTTACAAATACTCTGCAAGGTGTCCCTATATCGAACAAAGGCTGTGCAACAAATCCGATGTTCAACACCACACAGGTCTGGAAGATCTGAAAAGCTGAAGAAATGCAGCAACACTGAGGTTGTAACATTTACAATATATTCAAAACTGACAACTCCCAAAAACTCAGAACCGCTCTAATCGCAACAGCAGTCTTCGCATCCGCAATGACGATGTTGTTCGTACTTCACGCAGAGGCAGACGGATCCTCTGCGGAATTGGTAGAAGGCGGATGGTGCGGACCGAACGCCTGCTACTATATCTATTCGGACGGCACCCTGGAGATTAACGGTTCCGGTGAGATGTACAACTATGATGATGTCCGTGCACCGTGGTACAGCTACCGTGAGAATATCACGAAGATCATCATCGGCGACGGGATCACTTATCTCGGAAAGTGGGCCTTCCTTGACTGCGAACATCTGAAGGAACTCACCATTCCGATAACCCTCAATGCCGCGACGGCCGACGAATGCTGTGCGTTCGCTGTCTGTTACAACATCGAAAAGATCAATTTCACCTACGGAAAAGACGGATACGGCGTCAATTACTCCGCTTATGAAGGAACCGACAACTGGTATCAGCAGACACCGTGGTACCTGAGCAGGGACTCTCTGAGGGAGATCGACTTCGCCGACGGGGTCACCCACATCGGTTCATCTGCTTTCTGTGGATTGAACATCACAAAGGTCGTGCTTCCCGATTCCGTGACATCACTCGGAAACCACTGCTTCCTCAACTGCACTGAACTAACCGACCTCACCATTCCGGTGAGCCTCAACTCCTACGGAAACGAGAAATATCCTGCATTCCAGGGATGCATGGCAGTCAACAGCGTCACCATCACCCGCGGAAACGGGGCACCGTTCTATTACACTGACGGGTGGGGAAACGCAGACAATACCGATCTCTCCCCCTGGAACATGAACCACAGTATCACCAAGAAGATCGTCATCTCCGATGATATCACCTCTCTCGGAGGGTATATGTTCTATCACACCAACATCAGCGAACTGATCATTCCGATAACTTTGAACAACATATCTGACGGGCATGCCATCGTTGGCTGCAAAGGGATTGAGAAGATCACCTTCACCCCTGGAAAGAACGGATACGAACAGGACTATAACACGTACATGGAGGACTACTGGTATCAGAACACCCCCTGGTATCAGAGCAGGGCCTGCCTGAAGGAGATCGTGTTCGAGGAAGGTATCAAACATATCGGATCCAATGCGTTCCGTGAGCTGAACATTACATCTCTTGTGATCCCCGATTCTGTCACCTCTCTGGGAGAGCACACATTCTGCAATTGCAAGAAACTGACCGAACTCACCATTCCGATCAGCCTCAAAGCTACCGCGTGGTACAACTACCGCTTTCCTGCATTCGAGGGCGTTTCAGAACTGGTGAAAGTCACTTTCACGCCCGGCTCCGGTTACGGGTACAATTATACCGCATACGACACAGGTTATTCCTGGTATCAGAAAACACCCTGGTATCAGAGCAGGGGAGTTCTGAAGGAGATCGTGTTCGAGGAAGGTATCAAGCACATCGGATCCGATGCGTTCCGCGAACTGAACATCACTTCCATTGTGATCCCGAACAGCGTGGAATCCCTCGGCTGTCACACGTTCTACAACTGCAAGAAACTGACCGAACTCACCATTCCGATAACCCTTGACTGTATCTGCTCGGAAAGGTATCCTGCGTTCCACGGATGCAACGGGGTCACAGTATTGAAGTTCACTGCCGGAACCGACGGTGTCGGACATGATTACACCAACTACGCG
>CAVGRR010000045.1:0-12738 GCA_963631655.1 Eggerthellaceae bacterium | reverse complement strand
TTCATCGGAGATGACGGAGAGGTCCTGCAGCCTACCGCCGAATATCTGAGCGGACATGTCTTCACAAAGGCCACCAACGGAGAGTACGTGATAGATCATGCGTCCGACGCGCAAGAGATCTCCGCGACGGAGGTTCCTGCCGAAATCGATTACAAATGCTTGACCTCGGTGAAAATCTGATGGGAGCTCCCGCCAGGGAGCTCCTGTCACAACATTTTATGGGGATCCTTTCCCCTATGATCGAATAAATAATGTTTCAATTGAACCACAATTAATTGTAATGAATTCAATATTTTATAAATAAATGATTGAATCATTACTTGTTAAACATTTACAATAAATTGTCCGTTACCAACTATCTGCAAATTCACTGTAATAATTCTTGAATTTTTCTTGTATATTAAGATTATCGATGTTTTACAAATAGTCTGCACGTCGTATTCATATCTATCACGTGCTGTGCAACAAAACGCGTGTCCGGTGTCACCGACATCGGAAGAACAAGGAACATCAGAAAATATACAGTAAAATGGGATGGTAACATTTACAATAAAATCAGAACCAGCGGTTCGATGAAGCTCATAACGGTCTTGACCATCTTGGCCGTCATCGCTTCCGCTGTGACAGTATTGTTCGTCCTCCACGCGGAGACAGACAGTTCATCCGCCGAGGTCAACGAAAGCGGATGGTGCGGACCGGACGCCTACTACTACTTCTATTCGGACGGAACCCTGGAGATCAGCGGGTCCGGTGCAATGTACGATTACAATAGTTTCACACACCCGCCCTGGTACGATCACCGCGAGGACATCAGGAAAATCGTGATCGGCAACGATATCACTCAGCTCGGAGCGTCGGCATTCATCGGCCTGAAATACGTCACCGAACTGACAATCCCGATCACCATCAACAGCGTGGTGTCCGACGTGAGTCCTGCCTTCGCAGGCTGTTACAGGATCGAGAAGATCAACTTCACTATCGGAAAGGACGGATACGGATTCGACTATGACGCATACCCGGATTCGAACTCCTGGTACCAGAACACCCCCTGGTATGAGAGCAGGGACAACCTGAAGACCGTCACCTTCGCAGACGGCACCACCCACATCGGAAACGATGCGTTCAGGGAACTGAACATAACCGCGGTGAACCTCCCCGAAAGTGTGACCTCCCTCGGAAACCACTGCTTCTTCAACTGCGCAGGGATCACCGACATCACCATTCCGGTGAGCCTCAACTCCTACGGAAACGAGAAATATCCCGCATTCCAGGGATGCGTGGCGGTCAACAGCGTCACCATCACCCGCGGGAACGGAGTGCCGTTCGATTACTCCCATTGGTGGGGATCGGCCGACAACGCCAATCTCGCCCCCTGGAACATGAACCACAGCATCACGAAGAAGGTCGTCATCTCCGATGATGTCACCTCCCTCGGAAAGTACATGTTCTTCGGATGCAACATCGGCGAACTCACCATTCCTGTCAACGTGAAATGCGGCGACAGCAAGGCGTTCTACGTCGACGGAGAGGGATTCACCAACCTCACCAAGCTCACCATCACCAAAGGCAACGGATCCGGACCCGATTACGACGACTCCTCGTGCAAATACAACCCCTGGAACACCGCCACGAAGATCGATATCCTCACCGTGGAGGAAGGCGTTACCCGTCTGGGAGCCTACACGTTCTACGGATGCGTCGCACCCAAGGTCGTCCTCCCGAACTCGTTGGGTGCCCTCGGCGCATACACTTTCGGCAACTGCAACATCCAGGACCTGACCATCCCGATCAGTCTCAACGCGGTATGGCTCGACAAGTATCCTGCGTTCGGCTACCCCCAGAGAGGAATGACAACGATCACCTTCACTCCCGGTACCGGATACGGATTCGACTATGCCAAGAATGAAGGAAGCAACTGCTGGTGCGAGAACACCCCCTGGTACATCAGCCTGCGCTGTGTATCGACCATCGTGTTCGAAGAGGGCATCAAGCACATCGGGACCAATGCGTTCCACGACCTGATGATCGGCTGTATCAGACTCCCGAGCACCGTGGAATCCCTGGGAGAATATGCATTCTACCAGTGCTGGCACGTTTCAGGTCTCGTCATCCCGATCTCTCTCGATGCCGTCGGCTCCGCCGAACATCCCGCATTCTACATGAGCGATTTCGTGTACATCGTGTTCACCCCCGGAAAGGACGGGATCGGATTCGACTACCGCGAGGATTACCTTCCGCCCTGGATAGCCGGTCACGGAGGTCCGGTGAGGAACCTGGACTTCGAAAAGGGGATCAATTACATCGGACAGTACGCGTTCTACGGATACAACTTCCACAAGACGAACGGCGATGTAGTGGAGCCCACGGCGGAGAACCTGAGCGGAAACAATTATCTGGCCAAGAAAAGCGGTGAGATGTGGATCAATCCGTATTCAGACGCTCAGGAGACTCCCGCAACGGAACCCCAGCCCGGGACCGAATACGAAGATACTGACGATGTTCCGGACACGAAGATCAAGGTGGTCATCGACAGGGACGTCCCTCCTGACTTCCACATTCCGCGTACAGGAGACTTCCTGAACAACAAGGACACCAAATACCTGTGAAGGCGGATCTTCCTGCCCGAGGGGGACCTTCAAGACCGGTCTCCCTCAAAACCTTTTTTTCTCATAGATATACAATTATCTGTAATGAAAACAATTGAATTTGATATATTATTTTGATTATTACATCATTGTGATTTGATTATGTGGACATAATTACACTTTGTCCGCTTATTGTCTGTATCAGATACCGAATTCATCCTGTATATGAAGATTTCCAGAGTTCTACTAATAGTGCACACTGCGTCTGGATATACAACAAAGGCTGTGCAACCAAGCCCTTCCTCGACAGTACAACGGCCGGAAAGATCCGAAAAGGCCGGAAAATGGAACAGAACAGAGGTGGTAACATTTACAGTAAATTGAGAAAAGACAGTTCCCTGAAGCTCGGGACCGTCCTGGCGATCATTGCTGTCATCGCATCCGCGATGGCGGTGCTGTTCGTCATCCACGCAGAATCGGACAATTCTTCTGCGACGGTCATAGAACGCGGATGGTGCGGACAGGAGGCCTATTACTACTATTACTCGGACGGCACCCTGCAGATCTACGGCTCCGGAGAGATGTACGACTACAACGATTCCGTGCATGCGCCGTGGTCCGACTACTGCGGAAAGATCACGAAGATCGTCATCGGGGACAACATAACCAAACTCGGACAGTCAGCATTCGTGGGCACCCATGTGAAGAAACTCACGATCCCGATGGGCCTCAACAGCGTGACCTCGGACCAGTATCCTGCATTTGCAGGCTGCAGCAATATCAATGAGGTCGTCTTCACCTACGGAACCGACGGTATCGGATTCGACTATGCTCTCACTGAAGGGACCGATGCCTGGTATCAGAACACCCCCTGGTATCAGAGCAGGGACGTCCTCGAAGATGTCAGCTTCATGAACGGCGTCAAGACCGTCGGTGCGGATTCCCTCCGCGAACTGAAGGTGGAATATCTCATCCTTCCCGGCAGTATGATGGCCCTGGGAGAACACTGCTTCTACAACTGCACGGACCTGAACGAACTCATCATTCCGATCGGCCTCAACACTGTCGGATCCGATGAGTGCTGTGCGTTCGAAAGTTGCTGCAACATCAGGACCATCAGTTTCACCTACGGATCGAACGGTACCGGATTCAACTACGCCTCTGAGAAAGGAAGCAACGCCTGGTATCAGCTCACCCCCTGGTACCAGAGCCGCGGCCTTCTGAAGGAGATCAGCTTCGCAGACGGCATCAAGAGCATCGGATCCCATGCCTTCCGCGAGCTGAACATCGCCTCCGTCACGATACCCGAGAGCATGACTAATTTGGGATCGGGCTGCTTCTTCGGCTGCACATCCCTGACCGACCTGACCCTTCCGATCAGCCTCAACCCCTACGGCGATGCGGCATTCCCCGCATTCCTGAACTGTCTAGCAATCCAGAATTTCACCTTCACCCGCGGAAGCGGAACCCCCTTCAACTACTCGGATGCCGCAGGGACCCACTGTCAGAGTCTGGCACCCTGGAACATGAACATCTGCGTCGCGAAAAGGATCGTCATCTCCGACAACATCACGGACCTGGGATCGTACATGTTCGTCGGCTGCAACATCAGGGAACTCACCCTTCCGATCAGTGCGAAATGCGTGGAAAGCAGTGCCTTCTACGACCGCGGATTGACTTGCTACGACTCCCTCGAGACCATAACCGTCACCAAAGGTACCGGAACAAGCTACGATTACAACCTCAACTCGTGCAGGTACAGCCCCTGGAGCTGTGCACCGAACCTCAAGATGCTCACGATCGAGGACGGCATCACCCACATCGGGGACTATGCCTTCTACGCCTGCAAGACCGAGGAGATGGTGCTTCCGGACACCCTCGGCACCCTCGGAGCATATCCGTTCGCCGACTGCAGCATCCGTGACCTGACCCTTCCGATCAGCCTCAACGCGACATGGATCGACGGAATACCCGCTTTCCAGAATGTGACCGGACTGGTGAAGGTCACCTTCACGCCCGGCACCGGATACGGATATGACTATTCGACGGGCAGAGGGTGCAACTGCTGCTATCAGCTCACCCCCTGGTACCAGAGCAGGTCCTCTCTGAGCGAGGTCGTCTTCGAAGACGGTATCAAGACCATCGGGAACAATGCGTTCCGCGAACTGAACATCACTTCTCTCGTGATCCCCGACACCGTCGAATCCCTGGGCAACTATGCGTTCTACCAATGCGACAAGCTGTCCGAGCTCACCATCCCCATCACCCTCAACAGCGTGGCATCCAACTCATTCCCCGCGTTCGGAGATTGTCATGCATTCAGGATCATAATCCTGACGCCCGGAGCGGACGGCATCGGAGTGGATTATTCCACAGACCCAGCAAGCGGTTTCTACTACCAGCTCACCCCCTGGTACCAGAGCAGGCTCGTGACCGACATCGTGTTCATGGACGGTGTCAAGACCATTGGTGCAGACTCGTTCCGCGAACTGAACATCACTTCTCTCGTGATCCCCCGCAGCGTCGGACATCTCAGCGCCCATACGTTCTATCGGTGCACCAACCTTACAGCACTCACCATCCCGATGGGTATCAACAGCGTGGCATCCGACACATACCCTGCGTTCGAAGGATGCTCCGGGATCGAATTTATGCATTTCATAGTCGGAACGGGCAACTATACATTCGACTACACCCTCACTCCGGGATGCGACTGCTGTTGCCAGTTCACCCCCCAGTATCAGTGCAGAGGCACCATGAAGGAGATCTGGGTCGAGGACGGATTCAAACGCATCGGGACCCATACATTCGAAGGCTACAAGTTCTATGGTCAGAACTCTCAGCTGCTGATGCCCGAGGCAATATACCTGAACGGCCACAGGTTTGCAGGAGAGAACGGCGTCATGTACCTCGAAGACCCGGAACTGTCCCAGACAACGGACAATGAGGTCATTGCAGATCGGAATCCTGTTTCAAAGATGGTCTCTTTCACAGAGGTCATCTCCGATTCCGAACTTCAGAATACAGGCGACATCCAGAACGGACAGGCGGCCATCAAGTCAGGGGATTCGGGCAGCAAGGACCCCATCACCCCCAATAAACCGGATATATCCAGAAAATCAGATAAGACCTCCTTCACGGATCTTCTCTCCGATTCAGAACTTCAAGACACAAGTGATATCCAGAACGGACAGGCAGCCATCAAGTCAGGGGATTCGGGCAGCAAGGACCCCATCACCCCCAATAAACCGGATATATCCAGAAAATCAGATAAGACCGATACGGAGGCGGTAACATTCACAGCAAACTGATTACAGACGGTTCCCTGAAGCTCAGGACCGTTCTGACGATCATGGCGGTCGTGGCATCTGCGATGATGGTCCTGTTCGTCATCCATGCGGAGGCGGACGGTTCCTCTGCATCGGTGGTGGAACGCGGATGGTGCGGTGACAATGCCTATTACTACTATTACTCGGACGGCACCCTGGAGATCGGCGGTTCCGGAGCGATGTACGATTACGATGGATCGCACGCACCCTGGTACGGCGACCGTACCGAGATCACCAGGATAGTGATCGACAATGACATCACATACCTCGGAAAAGGGGCGTTCCTCGAATGTGCCAGCGTGAAGGAACTCGTTATTCCCATCTCGCTCAACAGCGTGACCTCCGACACCGACTGCGCCTTCGCGGGCTGCTGCAACATCGAAAAGGTCAGCTTCACCTACGGAGCGGACGGATACGGATTCAACTACACCGGATACAAGGGCCAGGACTCCTGGTACCAGCTCACCCCCTGGTATCAGAGCAGGGATGTCCTGAAGGATATCGAGTTTGCAGAACTGATCAAAAGTATCGGAACGCATGCATTCCGCGAACTGAACATAACCTCCCTTGTGCTCCCCGAGAGCATGGCCTCGCTGGGATGCTACTGTTTCGCCGACTGCACGAAGCTGGCCGACCTGACCATTCCCGAACACCTCAATCCCTACGGCGACATGAACTATCCCGCATTCCAAGGCTGTCTGGCGGTTGAAAAGGTCACCTTCACCCGCGGAAACGGCATCCCGTTCGGATATTCGGACTCTGTGGGAACTCTGTACCAGTATCTGGCCCCCTGGAACATGAACAACAGCATCGCAAAGACGATAGTAATCTCCGACAACATCACGCTCCTCGGCGGATACATGTTCGCCGGCTGCAACATCAGGGAGCTCACTATCCCGATAGGCGCCTACTGCGGATCGAGCAATGCGTTCTTCGCCTACGACTCATCATGCTACTCCTCCCTGGTGAAGGTCACCCTGACCAAGGGTACAGGGATACTCTGCAATTACGATGCTGGGACTTCGAGATACAACCCCTGGAACAACGCGCCTAATCTCAAAACGGTGACCTTGGAGGAGGGTATTACCCGCCTCGGGGACTACGTGTTCTACGGCTGCCACACGGAGACACTCGTGCTCCCGGACTCTCTGGGTATTCTCGCCGGATACACCTTCGGCAGATGCGAGGTGAAAGATCTCATCCTCCCCATCAGCCTCAATGCCACCTGGATCGACAGCTGTCCCGCCTTCGACGGTGTGTCCGGAATAGAGAAGGTGACATTCACCCCTGGTACCGGATATGGATTCAATTACGGCGCATATGAAGATATAAACTGCTGGTACAAACACACCCCTTGGTTCCAGTGCAGGGACACCCTGAAGGAGATAGTGTTCGAAGATGGAATCAAACACATTGGGTCAGATGCCTTCCGTGAACTGTACATCACCTCGATCGTGATCCCCGACAGTGTGGAATCCCTGGACAACCACACGTTCTTCCAGTGCAGGGAACTGAAGGATGTCACCCTTCCGATCACCCTCGACAGCACCTATTCGGACAAATACCCAGCATTCGATCAGTGCGATGCCGTCACCACTCTGAGACTGACCACCGGAACGACCGGTATCGGATTCGATTACTCCGGCCGTACACCCTTCTGGTGCGCCCTGGGCCATCAGGTGAACCAGATAACGGTCGACAGCGGAATCACCTATCTGGGGGCCCACACCTTCATCCACTACGCATTCTACGGAGAGGACGGCAGACTGATGCGTGCCTCGGCGGAGAATCTGAGCGGATTGGTCTTCACAGGCGAATCCGGCGTGATGCATATCGCACAGCATATTCCGAATGAGACGAGCAATGAAGTCGATAACAGATGTTCCGAGAACGCTGTCGCGACGGATCTGAGTTCCGTCGTGAGGTTCTGTGCGGACGCCAGATATCTCTGAAAAAACAGCATTCATCAAATGTCCCAGAGCATCGGAATCGAACATATTTCCGAGGCTCTGCGGGAGGGCTTCTCCCTCAAAAGAGAGGTCCTCCCGAAACCCTTCGGACCCCTCACCGAAACATCGGGAAAGATCCGTTCCTTACATATCTTCCCCTCACCCCCTTTAAAAACCACCTGTACCCGCGCATGCGCACGTTTAATACGGATTGACACATTTGCGGAATCATGGATTTCAAAAACAAGGACCTGGTTTCCATCCGCGACCTCAACAGGGAGCAGATAGAGTACATTCTCGACCTCTCAAAGGAAATGGTCCCCTACGCCCGCGGCGAAAAGACCAAACGCGCCCTGGACGGAAAGATCATGGCGAACCTCTTCTTCGAACCTTCCACCCGTACCAAACTCTCCTTCGAGAGCGCGGCATACAGGCTCGGATGCCATGTGATGGACGTCTCCGAGATGTCCATGACCTCCATCGCAAAGGGAGAGACCCTCTCCGACACCATCAGGATGGTCGACTCCTACTGCGACTGCATCGTTCTGAGGCACCCTTACGAAGGGGCCGCCAGACTCGCTGCGGATGTCTCCCAGAGACCGGTCATCAACGCCGGCGACGGAGCAGGTTCCCACCCCACCCAGATGCTCCTGGACCTTTTCACCATGAAACAGGCCAAGGGATCCCTGGACGGACTCAACATCGCCCTGGTCGGCGACCTGAAGTACGGAAGGACCGTGCACACCCTCGCCCAGGCCCTCACCATGTTCGGAGTGAAACTCACCCTTGTCGCCCCTGAGAGCCTCCAGATGCCCGAAGACATCGTGGACGCGCTGAAGGCCAAAGGATGCATCCCCAAGAAGACCGCGTCCCTGGAGGACGCCATCCCCGATGCGGACATCCTCTACGTCACCAGGATCCAGAGGGAGAGATTCCCCGACCCCGCCGAGTACCAGAAGGTCGCCGGAACCTACAGGATCGACAACGCCATGCTCAGGGAAGCGAAAGACGACCTCAGCGTCATGCACCCCCTCCCCAGGGTGAACGAGATCGCCACCGAAGTGGATAACACTCCTCACGCAAAGTATTTCCAGCAGGCCTTCAACGGGGTCCCCGTCAGAATGGCCATCCTCTGCGCCATTATGGGAGGTGAGATGTGATGCTCGGAGACAAAGTAGAAGATATCAAGATACCCCCGATCAGGAACGGAACCGTCATCGACCACATCACCGACGGACAGTCCCTCAACGTACTGAAGATCCTCGGAGTGCACGAGAACAACATCGACTCCGGTATCAGCATCGGAATCCACGTTTCCACCACCAAGAACAACGAGAAGTGGAAGGACATCGTGAAGATCGAAGATATGGAGCTCGACCCCATCACCGTGAGCAAGATCGCCCTGATCGCACCCCACGCCACCATCTCCATCATCCGCGACTACTACATCGCGGAAAAATTCGATGTCAGGCTGGAGGATGTGGTCACCGGTATCGTGAAGTGCAGCAACCCCAACTGCATCACCAACAAAGGCGAACCGGTCTCCCCCAAGTTCTTCGTCGAACAGCGCTGCCCCCCGATGCTGAGGTGCGTCTACTGCGACCGCATCCTCAACAACATCTCGGACAACCTGATCTGATGAGACTCATCGTGGTCACAGGCATGCCCGGTGCCGGGAAGGAGGAGTTCCTTACAGCTGGTATGGCCGCAGGGATCCCGTTCGCCAGGATGGGCGATGCCGTAAGGGAACTTTATTCAGGTTCATCGGCTCAGAAGGAGGGTGTCCCCATGGGACAGTTCGCCAGTTCAGAGAGGGAACTCCACGGAAAGGACATCTGGGCCAAAAGGACCCTGGAGAAGATGAGGGGCGAAAGCATCTTCATCATCGACGGGTGCCGGAGTATGGACGAGATCCGTTCGTTCAAGAACCTCGGCGGAGAGGTCGTGACAGTGGGAATCTACGCCCCTCCGCAGGTAAGATATGAAAGGCTCGTGAAGCGCGGAAGAGAGGACGCTCCTGCAGATCTCAAGGCATTCAATGAGAGGGATTCGAGAGAGCTCTCATGGGGCGTCGGAGAGGTGCTGGCACTGTGCGATTTCATGGTCCCCAACACCGGCTCTCTGGAGGATTTCCATAAGAGGTCCGCCGAACTGATGAGGTCCCTTCAATGAGGTTCACGACCGCACGCCTTTGCGGAGGAAAGGCTCTGATGGCCATCTCCGCAGACATCATGGACCTCGACATGGACCGTGCGGCCAAGATCCTCGAATCCGAAGGATGCACCATCAAAGAAAAGGACAATATGCTCCTGGTGTTCGACTGGAACGGGAAAGAGGTCACCCTCTACCGTCAGGGAAAAGTCATGTATCTTCCGCAGACCGACCGCGCCGAATGCATCTCGGACGCCACCAAACTTCTTGAAAAGATTCGCTGAAAGGATGTTGTGAAATGGATAGGATACTAGAGCTGGCACTGTTGATAATCGTCCCTCTGGCACTGTCGCTGTTCGCGTATCACAAGAACCTCATGACCAAGGGTGCTGCGGTCACCGCCTTCATCCTTGCGGAGATCATAGGTTTCTGTACGGAACTGTGGTGGGACCTCGTCTTCTATCTTTTCCCCATAATTGCGTTCCTCGCCACCAAGTGGAGACTGAAAGAAAAGATCGCTCTGGGTCTTCAGGAAGGCAAGAAAGGAGAGAGGACCGTCTTCAATATCCTCGGCGTGAGCATCATCCCCACGGTCATCGCGATTGTATACCATTTCACTCAGTCAGACGTTCTAGCTGTTGCGTTCGTCTCCGCATTGGCGGTGTCCACATCCGACACGATCGCCAGCGAAACAGGCATGTGGGCCAAGAAGACCTACATGATCACCACTCTCAAAGAGATCGAACCCGGACCCAACGGTGGAGTATCCGTTTACGGGACGGTAGCAGCAGCGGTCGGAACCCTGTTCTTCGCTTATGTATCATGTCTGTTCATCTACAGAGACTTCAGCTTTGACGGACTTACCGATCCGATCTTCCTCATCCCGTTCATCGCAGGTATGATCGGCAATCTGATGGACAGTCTGTTCGGTGCCCTTCTGGAGAACAAAGGATACATCAACAAATACATCAACAACGGATCCACCTCGCTGATCGGAGCGGTCGCAGGGTCTTTCCTGTTCGTCATTTTCTGATGTGCCAGATATCGGATTTTTGATCATCGGAGAATATCAGACAACAATTTCTTCCATAAGGATTGTGGCGGTTTTTGCTCTGAACACGATACCGTACAGGAAGGTCCTTCCTTTCATACCCCGATAATACTTCTTTTTGTGGATCTGTTCCAAAGCCTCATGTGCCAGACGATCAATGGTGGCATCGCTGTCTTCGGAATCCGCCTTCTTCAGCTCGATGACGATATTGGGGAATCTGGGACATCTGGTCTTCATCAGGATGTCATGTCTTCCGTCACCGGATTCCTTCTCGGCAGATACTTCGTACCTTCCTTCGCGTTCAAATGCGATCGCTGCAAGGATCGCTTGATAACGCCCTTCATCTACCAGCATCAAAGAAGCGAATTTGTCGTAACGGTCGTCCAATTCCTTTTTGAGAGTGTCTATATCCCCTGCTTCTAAAGCATTAAGCAGAGCTTTATAAGGGAATTCTTCACCGAATGCGAAATTCACGATATGATCCAAAAATACCTTGTACATCTCATGGTTGGGAACCGAAAGGACATACTCGTCTCCTTTAGGGACAGCATTCAGATATCCTGCAACTGCGAGGACCGAATATATCGCATTATGTCTGGTCTTGAGATCATCCATGGCCACTGTGGGCGAGAGCTCTTTTGTGACCGTTTCGCCACCTCCAAGGGTGGTCAGAACCTCAAAAGTCTCTTTATCCGCACATTTAAGGAGTGTATCGATGATTTCATTCCCGCTGGTCCCGGCCCAGTATGTTTTGGGAACGAATTTCTTGTAGATGTAACTCAAAATACTCCAGGGATTGTAAATTTCAACATCCCCGAAACGGTAACCGTCATACCATTCCTTTGCTTCATCGAATTTTTCAGGATGTTCATAGTATCTGCAGATTTCTTTTACCTCGGATTCTGTGAAACCATATCTCTCATCAAACTCGGTATCGAAGATATTGTTCACCCTCAGATTGTTCAATCCGGAGAATATGCCCTCTTTGGCAATCTGCATAACCCCCGTCAATACAGCAAATTCCATGTGCGTATTGGATTTGAACGCTTTAGAATAAAAATTACGAAGGAACTTTGTGATTCCGATACAGGACTCGGTCCCGAATGAATTATTGATCGGATGATCGTATTCATCGATCAAGACTATCGGTTTAATTCCGTGGTGCTGCTCAAGCATCTCGCACAGTGCCAGAAGGGAATTCTCTAACTCAGCCTCATTAAGATTATCGATGTTTGCAGCGTTGTATTTCTTAATCTGATTTGATTTGACGAGTTCGCTGCTTTCCAGATAATCGAAATTCTGATAGACTGAGTTCATCTGAACTCTGAACCGATCTATGAAATCCTCTTTTGTATCCATTGTAAGGTCTTTCATGATCAAATGAACGACAGGATACACATTGCGGTGTTCGTCTACTTTCGGATGATCGTTGATCTTCAGACCGTCAAACCAGGTATTCCCTTTGTACCTGATGTTGAAGAACGCATCCAACATAGAGAGATTGAGGGACTTTCCGAAGCGTCTGGGTCTTGTGAAAAGGTACACACCAGTAGGATTTCTGAAGAGGTCGGAAATGAGTTCGCTTTTATCAACATAGTACAGTCCCTTCCTACGGACCGTTGCGAAATCATCAACCCCTATCGGCAATTCCGCTTTCATCACGTCCCCTGGCA
>CAVGRR010000044.1:0-13722 GCA_963631655.1 Eggerthellaceae bacterium | reverse complement strand
TTCTGTGCCACGAACTCTTATCACAATATACGTAAAAACAACTACGCTTAATTTGCGTCGGTTCCACTCATTTTGTAATAGCACCAATAGTTTTGGATGGGATGTCCATGGGACAGGTCCCGATGCAAAAGACCCAGACGTTCAGTTTTGGACAGCACGCTTGGCCCAATCGGTTACGACCGAGCGGGATGATGATGCCGAACCTCCGGTCACGGTCAGACCTTCGCCGAACACCGCGTCGGGATACAGACGTTTCAGATCCTTCACCGAATTCCCGAAGCCGCTGCCCTCGTGGGTCATGACCGGGAAGACCTTCTTTCCTGCCAGATCCAATCTGTCAAGCTGTGCGAAGACGGGCATGGGATAGGTCCCGCACCAGCAGGGTCCGCAGACGAAGATCCTGTCATATCCGTCGGCACTGTCAAGATATTCCGACAGTTCCGGGCGGGCCTCCGCATTGAGTTCGGAATATGCCTCGTTGCAGCACTGTTTGTAGTTGTCCGGATAGGGTTTTTCCCTCACGATCTCGAAAAGGTCGCCTCCAACAGCATCGCGGATGAATTCGGCCACGTATTCCGTGTTGCCTTTGTCGATGCTTTTGATTTCTCCTGAAAAGTAGTTCTGTCCTTTGCGCGAGAAGTAGATGATCAGATTTCCGGACATTCGGATCCCTCTTGGGCCGTGATTGAAAAGGATGATTTTAAATCCTGACGTCAAAAATTTATATTGTTTATATCAATATAATTCCGATATCATGTCGGGTGAATGTCGCAAGAGAAGGACCGAAATGGAGGCTCTGGGTATGTCGCGTGTCGTCATCGAGGACGGAAAGGTCGTCGAGGTCAGCGAGCCCAAACTCAAGTACTGTCCGCTGTTCAACAAGCTGCTGAAACTCGAGACGATCGATGAGGAATCGGTCCGCAAGAACATCGAGTACCGCATCAGTTCATTCGGTCTCGGTACTGAAAACCGTGTTCTGCGTGCCGGTGACTGTGTCACGTTCGGGGTATCCGAGATCCTGAGCACGGCCATATCCGACGGTCAGCTCGATGCCGCGGTCATCGCGGCGGACGGGTGCGGGACCGCTGTTATTACTGAACCTGCACTGCTTCAGGGCCTCTGCGGAAGGATATCCGGTATGGTCAGTACAACACCTCTCGACACTGTACTCGATGCGGTGGGACGTTCGAACGTGGTCGACCCGGAAACGACACCCATCGATCAGATCGCAGGCGCGGAACTCGCGGCCTCGAAGGGATTCCAGAGGTTTGCAGTGACCGTCTCCCGCCCCGAGGATGCGAAGTCGCTCCGTGAGAAGTACGGCGACAGGGTGCTGCTTATTGCGGTCCATACGAGCTGCATCTCCGACGAAGGTGCGCACATCTACTACGAGAACTGCGACATCATCACCACCTGCGCCTCCCGCATCCTGAGGGAGATCGCCTATGCGAGGGAGGATGTGCTCATCGCCGGGAACAAGGTCCCGATGATCGGTGTGACCGAGATCGGCAAGAAATTCATCCTCGACAAGCTCCATTCTCTGGGAAAAGAGCCTTGGGACAGGGTCACGCCCACGGACGATCCGCGTCCCTGGTTGTGAATAACAAATTGCGGTTATTCATAACATCCTACAAGTTATATATCCAAAACCTCTCCCCTAATCGGGGAGTTCAATGACAGTTGCAGCGGAGAGGTTTTTGCCGGAATTCATCGGGAATGTGAGGGTCGAGTTCTTCACGGCCTTTGGATCGTTCGCACTCGAGGCATGGCGCGGGACCCATGACTGCAGGGTGAAGACCTATTCCGGCGGTTTCGGACACAGCGTCAGGCTGAAGCTCACCGATGATCAATGGTCCGACCTCATGTTGCCGCTGAGCGTCTCCGGGTTCTGGCACTGGCAGAAGAGGTATGACGGTCCCGGGACATACTGTCCGATGACCTGGAGGTCCGGTATCATGACAGACCACGGATGGTTCTGTTCATCCGGTGACGGTGACTGTCCCGAAGGGCTCTGCGGTCTGTTGAAAGAACTCACAAGATTCACCGCATCCCTGGAGAACCGCAGGTCCGAATCCGCCTCCGTGTTCCTTTCTCCGGTGTTCGGAGAAGAGACCGCCTGAGTTTATATCGTAGCAAAGAGATGTTCAATCATGAGGAAGAATTTCGGAGCCGGTGCGGTTATCTATCCGATGCCGGTCTACATCATCGCCTCTTACGGAGAGGACGGAACCCCGAACGCAATGAATGCCGCATGGGGCGGTATCTGCGGAGAGGACAGGATCTGCATCTGCGTGGACAGGAGCCACAAGACCACCGCCAACATCCTTGCCCGCAAGGCATTCACCGTCAGTCCGGCCACCGTCGACCGTCTGGTCCCCTGTGATTACGTTGGGATCACTTCCGCCAACAAGGTCCCCGACAAGTTCGCCAAGGCGGGATTCACCGTCGAGAAGAGCGAGAACGTCGATGCTCCCATGATCAAGGAACTTCCTGTGGCACTCGAGTGCAAGATGATCAGCTACGACAACGAGACCGAGGTCCTCATCGGACAGATAGTCAACGTCTGCGCTGAGGAATCCGTCCTCACCGACGGAAAGATCGACATCACCAAGCTCAGGCCTATCACCTACGATCCCGTTTCCCACGGTTATTTCGTGGTCGGAGAAAAGGTCGGATCCGCCTTCAAGGACGGAAAGCCCCTCAAGTGAAACGCCATCCCCCGGTCTCCGGGGGCCATATTCTTATAAGCCACGCGGTAATCCGCATTCCATGGCAAAGCAGTGTCCCCGTTGTTGGGCGAAGATCGAACCCGGCTGTGAGGTATGTCCCAGCTGTGGATTCGAGTTTGTCCGTAAGGCCACCTCCGAAAATACCGAGGCTCCGGCGGAACAGAAACGTGCGATCTTCCCGGTCGAGAAGAAGGACTCTGACAAATTCGGTTTCACCTACAAGCTCGTCTTTGCGCTGACCTTGTTCTGGGCAATTCTGGCGATTCTGGGCGGGATCTATCAGCTCGCCGACAGCGAGACCACGATCAACGGAATTGGGTTCATCCTCTCGGGTGTTCTTTCCGGATGCGCGTTCTATTTCATCCGCAAACTGGAACATTACTTCGTGGCAAGCATTTTCGTGCTTGTCAGCGGTGCAGCGACACTGCAGATCCCTCTGCTGATCGTTGCTTTGGTGATCTCATACCTGGTCTATTGCAACAGCAAGTTCTTCAAATCGATGTGACGGTACCGAGACGGACGGTCATGTCCGGATATTCGGCCTTCAGCACATCGAAGACGCTGTCAAAAGTAAGGTCCAGGTCGCGGGCGATCTTGACGCACCCGCATCCGAGGTCGTAACGTACCATTATCGAGTGCCTGATGTCCTCGGGAACCTAGGTGGGCTTGTCGGGACGGGAGACAGGATGTTCTGAATTCCACCTGCGGGACTGGCATCCCGGGCATCTGCCGGGGGATGAACTGGCCGAGAACCAGATATGGCCGCAGCTGCAGCATGCATGGCGGTGGCTGCTCATCCACATCTTGCTCTTGCATTGCGGACACCTTTGGGGAGGCGTGCTGCGTTTCGGTTTCCAGGCGGCACCACATACGGAACAGTTGTACATGGAAGGCTGTTCTGTGGGGTATTCAGATATCATATTATCACTGACATTTATGTAATCGTTACAATTTTTTTAAAGGACCGAGTTCTGATTTATAAACTAGTACGAACATGTTCGAAAATGATTAACTGATGTTAATTTTCCCGCATCGTTCACGGAGATGTTGAAATATCTCCGGACCCATAGGAACAGACATGTCCGGATCCGAAAAACACGCGGAAATGATCGAGAATGAATACGAGACCCTGTATTCCGTGAAAGAACTGCTGAAATCCCGCAGGGATTCGGAACTTCAGTTATACGGAGAAGAAGCGGGATATATAGGGGAGCTCCTCGAACGTACCGAGAAGCTCCTTTTGAAACTGGTGCGCGAACAGCGCCATTACTGAGCCGGAGCCGGCTGGTCTTCGACCATCCATTTCCTGCACACCGGGATGATGACCCCGCCCACGAGGTTTCCGAGGGCGACGACGACGATGAACAGCAGGGCATCGAGGGAGTACACTCCTGCAGAGCAGAAGTAGAACATGTCCGCGATGGAGTGTTCGAATCCGGCGAGGATGAAGACAGGGACACAGAGGATGGCCGCGAGGTACTTTTTGTGCACCTTGTAGTAATCGGCAGCGATGAACATCAGCATACCGCAGAAGACACCTCTGCAGAACACCTTGAACCAGTCGGGATCGGCGAGTTTTCCGTCCACCATGTTGTGGAGGATGACGCCGGAACTGTTGGCGAGCGTATCGGCATCGATCATGTATCCGCAGATGACGCATCCTACGAAGTTTCCGAAGATGACCACCAGAAGATAGATCAGATACTGCGGTTTGTTGTCGAAAAGATATCCCACTTTTCCAGTGTAGAGATCGAGACCGAACGTGAACACGGTGAACAGTCCGATGCTGAAGAGCACTGCTCCGACCCATCTGTTGTCGGGATTGAAGCCCCAGACACCTAGGTAGACGCAGCAGCCGATGCTTATCGCCATCCCCGCGAGGATGGCCCTTACAAAGCTTTTGGGATAATTTGGATGATCCGCAGACATACAGATTTCGAACGGCTGTGGATTATTTAAGTGGGTGTTTACGTCGAAGGTTAAAAAATATCGGCCCTTGCGGGCCGTGTTGAAGTTCAGAAGGACTTGAGCCTTTCGAGCATCTTGACCGCGGTGTCGACGACGTCACGGCCCTTCTCGATACGGTCCATGGCCTGGAGTTCGCTCATGCCGGGTCCGGTGACCCCGTACGCGACAGGCTTGTCATATTCGAGGGCGAGATCGGTGATCTTCCTTGCGGCCTGTGCGGTGATGACCTCGTCGTGCTTGGTCTCGCCGGTGATGACGGCTCCGAGGGTGATGACCGCATCGACATCGTCTTTCTGGATCATCTTCTTGATGGCGAGGGGCATGTCGAACACGCCGGGCACCTTGATGATGTGGGTGATCTCCACTCCGAGGAACTCGGCCTCTGCCTTCGCCCTCTCGAGCATGAGGCTGGTTACCTCATAGTTGAATTCCGCTACTACTGCTCCGAGTCTGTATTTTTCCATTGTTTACACCTCTGTTGTTGTGATAATCAGTTTCTTCTGCCGGCCGTGACAGGTCCCTTGTCGGCGAATCCCTGTCTGAGTCCGGTCCCCGCCCTTTCGATGAGACGTTCCGGTCTGAAGAGCATGTCATAGACGTTGACCGCATGTTCCCTGGTGCGTCTGTCCGCGAGCCATGCGAGTTCGCTGTCGTCCTTCGCCTCATCCTCGTGGACGAACACCTCGATGATGTGGGTGTTGGTCATCAGCTGTGCCTTGATGAGTCCGTTTGAGGCCTCGTCTGCGCACATTTTATCCTTAGGCATGGGTCCGGGCATACCGAGGGCCATGCAGATGTCGCAGTGCTGCTCTTCGATGAGCTTCTTGCAGGCCACGGGGAGGTCCTTCATTCCGGGGACGGTGACGCGGATGATCCTGAATCCCGTTCCGGTGTGGTTGAGCTCGTCGATGGCGGCCTTGCCCATGTTGTATCTTGCGAATGTGGTATCTGCGATACCTATCAGTTTCATCACATTCCTCCCATTTTCTTGATTTTCTCGACGATTCTGCGGGTGGCGTTGAGGTCGTCGGCGGTCTCGTTGGCGCGTTTCACCTTGACCTTTCCGAGTCCGTGCTCGGCAAGTTTCTTTTCGAGGTCCTTTTCATCGAAATCCTGATCGAACCCGAGGACGATGATGTCCGGGTCCACGGATCTCACCGTATCGAAGAAATCGCCGGTGTTGGTGCCCACGATGGCCTTGTCGACGGGTTTCAGGTTCTCGACGATCTTCGCCCTCATGTAGTCGGGGGTGATGGGCTCGTGCTTCCTTCTGCGGACGGTGTCGTCGCAGGCGACGACCACAATGAGTTCGTCGCCGTACGAACGCGCCTGCTGAAGGTAGGATATGTGTCCGGGATGGATGATATCGAAGACGCCCGAGGCCATTACCCTGACCATGGATCACACATCCAGTTCGGGGTGGTTCTTCTTGTATTCGTTCCAGGCCTCGATGATCTCGGTACCGTTGACGATGGGGATTCCGTGCTCCTCGGCGTATTTGTAGCACTCCTCCTTGGAACGGGAGTGTCCGTCGTGACCCATCATCTCGCAGATGGTGGCGGAGGGCTTGACGCCTGCCATGTACATCATTGCGGTGGCGAGCTCGGTGTGTCCGTGCCTGTCGGTGAGGATCTTCTCGGAGGTGTTGAGAAGGTGCACATGTCCGGGTGCCCTGAACTCCTTTCCGAGGTCGTCGGCGATCTCCTTGGGGTCCTTGTCCTGGAAAATGACCTCCGCGTATCTCTTGATGGTGAGTGCACGGTCCCTGTCGGGGATGCCGGTGTAGGTCTTCCTGTGGTTGATGGTGATACCGAAAGAGGATTTCGTCTTGTCATAGGGGATGTCGCTCGGGGCCATCTTCCTGAGAATGGGGTATTTCTCGCCCACGTCCCAGAAGACATCGGAGAGGAACGGCAGTCCGATCTCTTTTGCAAGTTTGTTGGGGGTGGTGGTGCAGAGGAGTCCTCCCGCATCCTCCCTCATCTGTGTGATCTTGTCATAAGTGACGAACTCTGAGGCCACGGTCATATCCGATTCCCTTTCGCGGTCATCGAAGTCATAGATCAGGATGATCTTTCCATCCTTTATGGCGTCCAGTGCTTTTTCAATGCTCATCATTCTGCCTCTGAGTCGTCTGTATAGGTATCTTTAAAATAACCTATAGGGAACTACCTAAAAAGTAGTAAATCAGCAATAATTGGTTAAGAGAATATACTGCAGATAAGCAGAGAATCTGTCATCCTGTCACTGAATAAGTACGATTCCTTTCTCGAATCCGCCCCTTTCAAGCCTCTTTTTATCTCTTGTTTCGAACAGTTGTTCCTCGGAGTATCCGAGTTGTCCGGCCAAAGCGACGATCACTTCGAAGATATCTGCCAGTTCTTCGAGGTTTTTGTCAGTGTGGAACTCTCCGACCTCTTCATCGAGTTTCCTGTCAAGATAATCAAAATGCTCTTTTCCATGAACGATGCGGGTTTCCGGTGTCCTGCCGCTTTTGGCTATGATCTCAGGTATCCTGTCTCTGACGAGTTTCTCTTTTGTAGGCATTTCAATCTCTCTTGTATTTACTTTCTTTAAATCTGAGCGAACGGTATTCGATGACGTCTTCGATTTCGGATATGAATGCAGGCAGTGTGCAGTATCTTTCGATATCCAACAAAATTTCCAATCCATTATCCGTTTTTTTGAAAACCTTATTGTGGGCTTCGCATAAATGGGTCACAGGACTGTCCTGTATGACTTTGATCCAGCGTGAATCGCTCCAATTATCTTTATACGGATGGCTATGGTCATCCCGGAATTCGACGATATTATTGTCTCTGCTGTAGAAATCCTTCATTGTTGAACACATTTGCTGATATGACGCGTAGGTGTTCATTTTTCCGTTGTAGATGAATGATTTCAAGACCGGCATTTTGTACATCCGCGACATTGAGGTCTGTTCGAGGCAGTTGATGTATTTTTCAGCATCAGTGCCGAGCAGAGAATTGCGGATAGAATCTAAATCGGCATATTTCGAAACGAATCTCAAATAGTTTTTGAATGCACGGTCTATTTTCGATTTGTAACTGTCCGAAACGTTCTTCGGAAGATAGTTGTAAAACTCCACCCGGGTGGGAATGTGACCCAAGGTTGACATAAGTTCTTTGAACGCATCACCGAGTTTATCCTCGATGCGGGTGTAGCGGTCATACAGTTTCTTGAACAGATCTATGGTTTCAAGATCGTAATCGACATCACAGTCTGCAGGCAGATACTCTTTGAGAGTATGGTTGTTAACCGCTGTGTTGGGCCGTTTGTTCAATATAAGCCGCGGAAACATGTCCGCATTGCGGTAATTGCCGATGAAATCCAGGACCACAAGCTCCTTTTTCCCTTCAGACAGACGCAGTCCTCTTCCCAATTGCTGGATGAACACGGTCATAGATTCGGTTGGACGCAGGAACATAACAGTGTCGATCTCGGGGATATCGGCACCTTCATTGAACATGTCCACAACGAAAAGAACTGAATTCCGATCGTTTCTGAAGTAATCTGGGACCTCTTCCTGACGTATGGCATGATCGGATGACGAATTGCTTGATACGGTCGCGGAACGGACGTTCTTTTTGGAGAAGTATTCGCACATGTAGTCCGCATGTCTGATCGACGAACAGAATCCGATCGTCTTGTTCCCCGCATACTGACAGTATCTGTTGTAAATCAACTGGGCACGGGCTTCCTGATTGAGTTGCAGCTCGAGGGAGTCAATATCAAAGTGGCCGTGGATGAATTCGACCTTATCATAATCGGCAGTATCTGCGAATCCTTTGTATTTGAAGGGACAGAGATATCCTCTTTTGATGGCATCCATCAGTCTGATCTCATAGACGACATTGTTTTCGCATAATGCAAAAACCTCTTGACAGTCCATCCTTTCAGGGGTGGCGGTCAGTCCGAGCATGAATTTCGGTCTGAAATAGTCGATCACCCTGCGGTAGGAGTCCGCAGGAGCATGATGGAATTCATCGACAACGATATACTCGAACTTTTTCGGATCGATCTTTTCCAAGGTCGATTGTTTGCGGAGTGTCTGAACCGTGGCGAAGACGATGTCCGCATCGAGGTCGTAGGTTCCGTCAAAACAGTCTCCGAATCTGCCGTCGGGACGGACCTTTTCGAAGGCGGTTCTTGCCTGTTTGAGGATTGTTCTGCTGTGGGCGATGAAAAGCACTGTTCTGAACTTCAGAGAGTCCAAAGCGGCAAGATATGTTTTTCCTGTACCTGTGGCGGCGACCACAAGTCCTTTGTCCATGCCGTCAAGACGGGTCTGTTCGAGTCTGGAACATGCTATTATCTGAACATCGTTGGGTTCGATCACATCATGTTCTACGGGGATGAAGGACGGTTTGACCTTCGGAGATCTCCTCTCCCTGTATTCTTTGAGGACTTCATCCGTCATTTCGTCGGAATATTGATCCCCCCACAGCAGGTTGAATACTTCTTCGAATTCCTGGAAGTCTGACATATGGTCGTTTTTCAGGATACGGTAGTTCCATTCGATGCCGCTGCAGAAAGCGGATTTGGAAATATTGGATGAACCGACGAAGACCGAATCGCCTTGAGTTTCCGAGTAGAAGAAATATGCTTTGGGGTGGAAGGAGTTGGCCCCCTTATAGAAACGGATGGATATACTGTCCCCGCAGATGATCTTCAGAAGGGAGATGGCGTCGGGATCGGTTATGTCGAGATATGTCCCAGTGAGCAGTTTTACCTTGACCCCTCTGCTGATGGCGTTGCGGAGAGCACCTTCGAGTTCGTAGATCCCGGACACCTGTATGAACGAGGTGATAATGTTGAGTGCATCGCAGTGGGCGATCGCATCGTTCAAGGCATTCATCAGAGGATTCCGGATGCTTCCAGTGAATACATTATCCATCTGAGATTCGGAGTTCATCGGGATTTCCTCACATTGATACGATATTACACATCAAATTCAAATGGTTGAAACAACCCTAAACTTCATATACTTTTTTTGACATTTTAAAAAAACTTGAAATGACATTTCGGTATATTAGTTATACCTAAAATTCATTCGGGGGAATATGCCCGTGACCACTGGAAACCGCGAAGATTATCTCATAGCCATCCTCAGACTCACTGAGAACGGTACCGCAGCAAAGACCACCGAACTTGCGCAATATATGGAAGTTTCACCCGCAAGTGTCAGTGAGATGTTGAAGATCCTTTCGAAGGACGGTCTTGTGGAATATGCGAAGTACCGCGGTGTGAGGCTCACCGAGCAGGGACTGATCAACGCCAGGCTCACCAGGAAAAGGCATCACATCATCGAGAAATTCTTCATGGACATTCTGGGACTCGACCACGAGACCGCGCACCAGGAGGCACACCGCATCGAACATGCGATCTCCGACGAGGCCGCACAGAAGATCTGCGATATGCTCGGCAACCCTCCGGACTGCGACTGCCAGTGCTGCGTCAACCCCTGCAAATCCGTCTCGGGCGGAGGCATCACCATCAGCATGTCCCTTAAGGACATGGGTGCTGGCACTGCAGGAAAGATAGCCTATCTGAAATCCGAGGACAGTGCGATCATGCAGAAGCTTATCGGAATGGGGCTGGTCCCGGGAAGGGAGATCCGCGTCGAAGCCGTCGACGGATCGAAAGGGGTCGTCACCGCCGAGGTCAACGGTCAGTTCATCGCAGTGGGTGAGGAACTGGCGGATTTCGTATACGTCGAGACCGCCGGAGCAGGTAAGATAATCACCGTATCCTGAATCTTACTCCCAAGGACCTTGCGATCTCCGCGCATTTCTCCTCATCCTTTTCGGAGAGGTATCCTCCCACGATGGAGAGAGTGACGCCACCGATCTGCCTGATGCATTCTTTGATGAACTCATTCAGAGAGGCGTAGGCCTCTTCAGCCCCGAAGTCGCAACGCGTGATTTTCTTGTACGTTTCCGCATCGGGAGCATTGAGGCTTATCGATACGGAATCGACAGCCTTTGCGATGTCTGGGACTATGTTCCTGCCGTTGATCAGATTGCCGAGACCGTTGGTGTCCAAACGTATCGTCTTCTTCAGTTCAGAGCGGATCAGTTTCGATGTTTCGATGAGAGCATCGAGTCTTTCGGTAGGCTCGCCGTAACCGCAGAATACGATCTGACCTACCTTGTCCATATCGTATCTCTTCAGTTCGGTCAGTATCTCTTCGGGAGAAGGTTCCTCTTTGAGCCAGAGACTGTCGGCGTCGCCGAGTCTCGGCGTGCTGTCCCTGACGCAGAACACACAGCTGCAGGGACATCTGTTTGTCAGGTTGATGTAGAGGTTGTTGCCGTAGCGATAGACTATGCTCATGTTATCCTCGGACCTTGACGCTCCGACAGAGTAAGAAGTATAAAAAAAGACAGCAGAAAGTGAAAAAGGGAAGGGGTTTGCACCGCCGTGCACTGTATCCTGCACGGCGGTGTTCAGGGTTTCAGAATCACTCTTCGGTGTTCAGGGTTTTTCCGGTTTCTTCAGAGGTCTCGTCAGCGTTCTGGAACTTCTTCTGGAGGAACTTGGGTCCTTTCCAGCTCCATTCTCCGAGGAGGTGCATGAGCGAGGGGGTGACGAAGCCGACCATGAACAGACCGTCGATGAGGATACCGACACCGAGGGCGAATCCGAGTTCCTGCAGCATCGAGGATCCTGCGAGGAGGAGGGTCAGGAAGGTACCGCCCATCAGGAGGGCGCACAGGGAGATGACGCCTCCGGAGGATTTGACCGCTTCTTCGATGGCAGTGCTGTTGTCCATTCCCTTGATCTTGTTCTCACGGATCTTGGTGGTGAGGAAGATCTCGTAGTCCATACCGAGTCCCAGCAGGACCACGAACAGGACGATGGGGATCAGGAAGAGCACAGGTGTGTTCAGCAGATCTTCGAACACGAAGTGGGTCAGTGCGACGGTCCAGATGACGGACATCACGATGGTGATGAGTGCCCTGATGGGGGTCACGTAGCATCCGAGGATGAAGAACAGCAAGAGGATGAGCAGCACGACGACGACGATCTTGATGATGCTGAACTGGTCCTCGACGATCTCACCGATGTCGTAGATCTTGGCGGAGGTTCCAGCGACGTAGGAGTTCTCGATGAAGCTGTAGGTCTCATCGTATCCACCGGTCTTGTGGAAGTCGTTGGCGATGTCGACGACGAAGTCCATGGTGTTCTGGGACATAGGCCTCTCAGAGGTGACGATCGACATGTTGACGTAGTAGCCGTGAGAGTTGGACAGGATTCCGGTTCCGATGTTGAGGATGTAGTCGATGGTCATCGACAGGGTGTATCCGGGAGCGAATGTGGGGAGGATCTCGGCACTGGTATCGATAGCGTACTTCTGACTCTCGGGGAGTCCTGCGATCGTAGCGGCCTGGGTGAAGACGGTCTCGACATATCCGGTGACTGCAGAGGGCAGTACATGTTCAACGACATACTGGTTGACGGTTGCAGTGTCGGTCGGGAGTCCCTTCTGTGCCAATGCTGCAGAGGTCTGCTGGTAGATGAGCGAGTACATGTTCAGTCCGCTGGCCGAATCGACGATGTCGCTGTACTTGGTCTTGATCGTCTGGGAGAGCTGCATTATGGCGGGGACGATGGTGGTCTGTGCGGTTTCCGTCCAGGACAGATAGGGTATGGTGGTGTCGCCGACGGTCAGGGAACCGATTCCGCCGATGACGCTCTGATCGAGTTCAAGGACGACGTAGGTGGGCATGATGGTACCGCCGGAGGTCTGGGTCATGATGAGGTCGAGTCCGTCGACGGATTCGGAGTCGGGCATGACACTGATCATATCGTAGGAGTCGTCGGTGGTGGTGTAGTAGTAGGTGGCGGGTATGCAGAGGATGATGAACACCGCAACGAACACTTTCGCGTATTTGCGGGTGATCCTGGCGAGCCATGCGAAGTAGTTCCTTCCGATGGCAGCGAGGAAGTGGCGTCCTCCCTTGCCTTTGCCGGGGGTCTCGAAGGACCTGTCGGTCTCGACGTATTTGTCGATGTTGGAGGGCCAGAAGATCTTCTCTCCGAGGAGGTTGATGAGTGAGGGGATGAAGGTAAGCGCTGCGAGGAGTGCGACGAGGATACCGAGAGCAAGGGCGAGACCCATGGTCTGTACCATTTCGAAGGAGCAAAGTGCCAGAGCGGCGAAACCGATCATGACGGAGATACCGGATGTGGCGACGGATTCTCCTCCCCACATGACTGCTTCCCTGAGAGCGTGCTCATGGGAGGCGCCGGCTTTGCGCTCGTTTCTGTACCTGGTGATGATGAAGATTGAATAGTCGCATCCGGCACCGAGCATGACGACGAGGAGCAGGGTGGAAGTGATGTAATAGATTCCGAAGAACTGTCCGAGGGCCCAGATGAGGGTCAGGGTGATACCGTATGCCATACCAACGACCGCGGGAGGCACGAATGCGGTGACAACAGCATAGAAGAACAGTGCCAGAAGAACGAAGATCAGAAGGATGCTGAGCGGGTCGACCTTCTTGACATCCTCCATAGAGGAGTTCTCGGTATCATAAGTGATCGCATCGTTACCGGTGATAAGTGCGGTGAGGGAAGTGCCGAGAGTGGATTGTGCCTCGGAGACAATATCCCTGATGTTACCGGTCTGGTGAGAAAGATCGTAGTTTTCATCCTGGTTCTGGATGGCGACGAGCATTACGCCGGTGCCACTTGTTGCATCTTTGGAATATGTGCCGCCGAGCTGGATCTTGACCTTCTCGCCATATTTCTCGGTCATGAGTGTACTGAACTTTTGGTACAAATTGGTGGCAGAGGCCTGTTCCTCAGCGTTAGAATAGCTGATAACGAGGACCTCTGAAAGGTCGAGGGCGTTGGGGAAGTATTCATCAATTATAGCCTGCCCTTCATTGGCTTCCGAATCCGCTCCGGACATGTTTGCCATGTCGTATTCCAACACATCGTTGGATTTCAGGGCGAAGGGGAGCGAGCAGAGCAGGACGACGATCCAAAGCACGAT